>JAJNBK010000011.1 GCA_021155845.1 Nitrososphaeraceae archaeon | reverse complement strand
TGGTGAAGTATAAGCAAATTTATGATAGACTGCTACTATCCAATCTATATTTGGGTCTGTGGATGCTTTTGCAAGATCATTCTTAATAAATTCATATTGATCAGAACCTTCTGTAAGGGTGGCTTTTATCGTATGATGAGACGTCTCTCCTGGACTACTATAAATTATAGTGAAGTGAACGTTTTGATAGTCAAAGGAATAGTATGGCTTTGTAAGATTAAAATGACTCATCAATGAGTTTAGTTCAGCAGAAGAGTCCTCATCATGATTGCCTATACTAATTTTCATTATTTCATCTATAGGATCTACTATCTTAAACCAACAATCCGTGGTAGGATCGTATGAAAAATCACCCAATCCTATTACTAATTCTGGACTTTTATCTAATATGTTATTTACAGTTTCTATTGTGTGAGATGTACATTCCCAATCGCCTGCAGCTGCAAAATTAAAATCAGGTATCGTTTGTGTTGGTGGTGATAGAGAGGTTGTAATGGTTTGGTCAGAAGCACCTAAGACGGGTGCTAAAGTAATTCCACTTGCAATTATGACTGTAAATAGTAATACCAAAAGTAGTTCTGTTTGCATTGCGAGAGCATGATTTGTTGATTCTCTAATTAATAAGTAATGAGGTACAGATATCTAAGTATATTAACATAGACTAAATGAAAAATTTTCTATCAGTTAGACATTTGTACCAGAACGAATTATATTGAACTACTAATAATTCTCCCAATATATATTACACTTGTCGATGCGATTATTATCAGTATTAGTTTATTTATTAATATCCATTGTAATTTTATTAGACATTTCCATAACAATTACGATAGAAGAACAAAAATAAAAAAACATCAGCACCAAAAATTTGCATTTGCATCAGAATCATCATCCCTTATACCTGATTTTAATTTTGCAGCCGTAGGAGAGGGGATGTACATCTCACACAATAGAAACTGTAAATAACATATTAGATAAAAGTCCAGACTTGGTACTTGCACTGGGTGACTATGCTTATGGTGGAGATTCTGTTGATTGTTGGTTTGAGATAATATAGTCTATTGATGGCACGAACAGATGATTAAAAGGGGTTTGCAAAGCCAATGACAAAGTACTGCAAAAAAAGTGAATTCTCAGAGAAAAGCTGGACAGGTTGTTAGATACTGCCATCAAGATATAGCGATACAACATCCTTGGTTAACATGGTTGAGTTTCATTCTTATAATTAATTTGAATTATTGTGCTACCAATGGAGTAAACAATAAATCACCATAGGATTGCTGTAGTATCTTTAACTGCATTTGTGATGGCTGGGTTAGTACTCGCACCAACGGTACTTCAAGAGCAACAGGCGGATGCAAAGAAAGGCTAAGCCCGTTTTCGTACCCCTTCAAATCGAAGATCGCATTAATCAAACAATGGGACATTTCATTCCAATGTTGGCGACGACTGCACCTTAATATAAGGTCTTCTCGTACAAATGTCTAACTGATTGAGACATTCTTTATTAGTCTATGTTAATATACTTAGATATCTGTACCTCATTTATTATTAATTAGTCTACAAAATCCTTATCTAAAAATAAGTTGATGGGACTGATTAATCAAACTAAATAATATTCAACAAATAAGTCATTATAGATACCAGAGTTGACCTTTTTACTTTTTATGTCTATTCCTCTAAGTTTAGAGTCATGCAGGATCGATATATCAAATAGATGGTCAGTTATTTTAATTATTCTTCTTAACTATTACTAAGAAGAATAAGATTAGGACACCAATGCCATAGAGGGCAATACTGCATCACTATATGCTCTTTGTAAAAATTCATAGACAGCTTCCAAATATTCAGAAGATAAATAAGCAGCAAATAGAGCAAATGCAGCTGCGGCGTATGACATTTTTTTTAGACCTGTATTTCTATAAGCAGAAATTGATAGTGCCATCAATAAAAGCGAGAGTACCGTACTGCTTAGATATATCATACCTTCTACTGTGTCAATTAGTTCAACTTCAAGAAAAAATGATTCAAAAGGAACTATTTCTATTGTCAATCTCCCATAGATAATGACAGAAACATTTCAGCTAGTCTATTACACCATTTATCCCAAATACCAGGATAATAATTCTTCAACAATGCTACTATGTATTTAGAATCATCAAAATCATGTAGTTGGTATCGTTTGTACTTTCCTTCTCTATCCTCATCTATTATCTTAAAAGCAATTAAGCGTTTAACATGCCAGTTTGCAGATGCAGCTGATATTCCAATTTTACCGACTATATCTAATTGTGTAGGATTTTTTCGTTCAATAATGAACATTAGTATTTCTCTTGCAGTTTCCTGACTCAGAACTTGAAGGATATCCTTTTCATTATCCTGAAAAACTCCAGATGGAAAATAAAATTTATATAAACCCTTTTTGGTAGAAGTTATCTTTCCTATTTTTTCCAGTCGAGCTAATTGGTATTGAGCTGTTCCCATCGATATATGTACCTCCTTTTTGATCTGTCGTAGATGACATCCTGGCTTATCTTGAATAAAGCGTAACACCTTGTCAATATTTCCTTCCAACCCGTTTATCTTGCACAACAATCAACTAATCCACTCCAAATCATACTATTGATTAATCCCAATGCGCGACTACGTATTTTTGAGAAGCTTGGTTAATTAATCTGGATTAACTTAGTTAATCAGAGCTTATATTGCAAGGGTGCTATCACAATTAATTATCATGAAGACGATAAGAGAAAGGCTAATGATTACAAATACTCTTTAAGTTAGGAAGAATAATATGCTATGCAAAAACATCTGTGAGAAATATAGGGCAAAAAAAGAGAAAAGAGGCAGTTATTATTCTGCGGGTAATAAACGCTGCCAGATCTGTGATGTGTTTATTAAATGGAAGAATAAAAGATGTCCTTGTTGTGGGACTATTCTGAGAACAAAACCCCGTAATACCGCAAAATTAGAAAAATTAGTATGAAAGCGTCTCTGCTAAAATATCTATAGACATAAACTATTTGGTATTTGAAGCTCAAATTTCACAAAGGTTTTTTAAAACTATGCAATCATGTCTTTCGTTCTTTGTCACAATCCAACGGTTGTTAATTCTTGTGTTTAAATTAACCATGTTAAGCATAGTTTAAGTACTCATATTGCATCTGAATATCTCGAAAGATTATCATGGAGCTATTTTTTAAAAGAAATAAAAAGGAAAAGGAAAACGATGATAATAGACCTGTCAAGTGCAAGCATTGTGATATGAGATTTGAAGATAAGCAGAGGTTTAAGGTGCATTCGAAAATAGCTCACACGGGAAGAGGCGAAAGGAAAAAGAAGGACAATCGATTCTGAAACATCAATCCTCAAAAACAGGCCAATGGTAATGGAACTGACGGATGATTTCATATATGCTATATTATAGATCAGATAGTGTGTATAATAAATAATACCTATCTATCAACCATAATGTTTTAGTCCAAACATATCCTTTAGCATGAACGCTAACTAAATGAAATTTAAATTTTGGATTAACTAATATTTATTATTTGTTCGGATTATTGTATGTGATATTTTTTCTATTATGTGCACTCTTGCTTACCAAGGTATTGAACTTAATGATTTCCTGCTCACAAAAGCAACTATCTCATTTTTCATAAGTTAAGATAACGAACTGCTCTGTTATACTATAGTTCATCAGTTATAATTAGGGTTGGTGAGGTGTTCGGTATGATAATTGAGTGGAATTGAGAATAAATAGAATAATATATCACGACATAAGCAAAATCTTATAATAGAAATTTTTTCTAAATGTTTAAGAGATATACTTAATAAGACTTCGTTTTCATCATATTCCTATAGATACACTTTTGGTAAAAAAGAAATAATGCCATCTATTTAATGCTGTAATGATTATAGAATTATACGCTTAAGGCGAAAAATTCCCTGTGTTCATCAAGTTTCCATTCTCTGCATCTGTTCCCTTAAAATTGTTCTAATTGTTTTTAATGTTGCATTTTATCCTTCTGTAATTCTGCTATTACTTGTCATCAAGTTGTTGAATTATATTTGAACTATATACCTATGATTAACTAGGTTAGTAGACTTTTATTAAAGGCTACGAAATATACAAATCTATCTACCTTTCCCATGCTAGAATTAATGTACCATTAAGGCATCTGACCCTTGTTCGACAACTAAAATTCTTTTCTTTTTTATCCTAGTCATCTATATCTTTCGACCCTATCTTAAAATAACGATGTTCTAAATATTACTATAGTTATTAATATTGTAAATCATTGGAATTCCTTTATTATAACTAATAAAATTACTAATGCATAAGATCTAATGCCATCTTCAATCCTGTAATCTCTTTTTGTATTACTTTCTTATCTGCTTTATCATTTGTGTATTTCAAAAGTCTTTGACATGCTTCTATTTCAGAATAGATAATATCTTTCTTATCAAGACAAAGACTATGATAAGAATCAAAAAATGCATATGTTACCCTTCTGTTTCTCTCGCTAAAGCCACATGTCTTTGCCATAATTGACAAAGGTGTTTCTGTATATATGATATTCATTAACTATATTACACTACCGATTCTGAGAATTCAAGGATAACTCCATGTCTTTGATTGTAATCAAATTTGTATATTTCATTATTCTGAATGGGTATTGATTCTACCTTGTTATTATTATTATTGCTGCAGACAGGACATATCCAATCCATACTAACCAAGTAGATAGAAGAAGCACACCAAAAACATGATTCACATAGTAAGAAATGTCTTTGTTTTGTAATGATTCTTTTCTTTTCATTGCTCAATTTGTTTGTGTTAGTGTGGTGGTGGTGGTATGCAGTATCAGTAGTTGTTGTTCTATTTGTTGTTGCAGTAGCAGTAGTACTGCCATCACAATGTATATGACAATCATCAGTCATTCTATCATCAAGATTGGATTTCTGAAGCAACATCATCGCTGATGTACTATTTTGATTTATAAAGATGGATTAACTAGGTTAAGCATTGAATTAACTATGTTAAGCAAGACATTATAATGTTCGAATCTAACTATGATTAACTAGACCTCTTGGATATGGGTAGAGAGTGTACATCCAACCCTAATCTCACTCTACATCCACTCTCTCTCTACCCTTCATCAAGTTCTATTGGTCAAACAAACAAACAAAAGTAAAATTGATAGCAATTCAATTCATGGAATATACTCATCTTTACTTAAAAGAATAATTAATTAATTTATTTTCTCCTATTATACACACCCCATTATAAAAGGTATAAAAGATATTTGTGACATTTTTTCTATTACTACAATGGATGTAGTAGTAGATTAACTATGTTAAGCATTGCCTAAATATACCATTTATTCAAATTATTATACGACAACAACAAGAAAACAGAAAAAACAGAATCTTAAGGGTAAAAATAAGAATAAGTTTAAGTTTTCTAGAGGTGCTATCATAGTAATTCTCGCTGTAGCAACTGCTATCACAATAATATCTTATTATGCAATAAATTCAATGATTCCAGTAAATGGTAAATCACCTGTTCTCTCGCCGCCTCGAAATATCTTTATCAAGGCATCACATTCACCCCAGACAGGTTATATTTTTGTAAGTCAATCTAGTGGTGCAGTAAAAGGTCTTCGTGGAAGTAGTGGTGGTGGTGGAAGTGCTTACAGCACTAGTCCAACTTATACTTTCAATAAAGGCAGTGTGGAATCTATCCACATGATAAATGAAGACTACCAAACACATTCAAAGCATAACTTTAACATAGATCAATTCAATGTGCATACAAAAGATTTAGGATATTTTCAAAGTCAAACGGTTACATTTATTGCAGATAAGGAAGGAACATTTCAGTATTATTGTACGATACATCCTGAGATGAAAGGTAATATTGTAGTAGTAGCAGGCAGTACAGGCTGATCAGATATGCATACATATATGTACATGTATATGATTTCAAAAAGAAGATTTCTAATATTAATACTCTAATTTAAAAATAATATAGATAATATGGTGTTTTATTAATCATATGAGCTCTGATAATAACGAAGAGAAATTAAATATGTCTCGTCATGACATTCTGAGTTTACTTGATAATTTCATAGAACAAATACATCAAATTAGAAGAACTCTTCTTGGTGTTTCTATTTCTGCTTTGGTTCTCTCACCTCTTGCAATTGCACTTTCAATATATCTTATGTTACATCCTTCATTCTTTGCTATCCTTGAAATAGAAAATGAATTTGGACTGGTCCTTAGTGTTTTGTTGGGTGCAGTTATCATTATTTCTTCAATTTGGCTTATAACAGGAATAAGACAATATCGTTCTCTAAGTTCTTGGAATAATAGATATAAGGAGTATATTGAGGAAAAACAGAAACTAGATAAAATGATTGAATCACAATATGGTGATGGTTTAGATAATATGCAACAAGATTTTAAGAACGACTCTATTAGTTAGTATATTATTCATTTATTGTTATTCAGCAGTGGCGTCATCATCATCACTATCATCAATAGTCTTCCTTCTAGGGAACATCTAGGTTTGTGTTTTTTTAGATTCAAGCCACAAAAGCTTACTAATGCTGTCTGGTTTAGTTCACTATATTCCAAAAGTTTTAGGATTATATCTTTGACAATGTATATCCTATCTCGATATGAACTATTGGAACCAGACATTATAGATGATGACTTTAGACTTTTACTTTATAGTCCAATATAATCTCTAATTGCAAGTGATTTTACCCTTTTAAGTATTATATTGAGCACTTGTAATGATATTCATATAAACAATAAATTAATAGTTAAAGCAATGTCTTGCTTAACATAGTTACCTTAATTAACCAAAATTTCTATCGAGAAGGTGTTCAGATAACATCACAATTTTCTATAATATAATAATGCAGAGGGCAAGATTAACTCCACATTATACTACTCATCTATTTTTCCAAATCTTTTTACAGATATGATTGTTGCTTCATTGATTGCAATAGGATTAAACTGTCTTTAGCATGTTAAGAAAAAAGACAACAGACATAGAAAAAATGAACAAGGTTATGAATAGAACCTGAGTTGCAATAAAATATATCTATATTCCACTTAATCCACAGAATTTACACAGTTGTATAATATTTTTATAATTAATAACCTATGCAACGAAATGATGGCTTTATCCTGGTAGTATATATATATATACATATTTTATTTTTGAGTTAACTCAAACCTTAAATTAGACTATAATAAGGTGACTAGTACAATATTTGGCAGAATATCGCAGTAATGATAATGATATATCAGAAGTACCATTGCCTGCAAATCTTCGCCAGCGTCACCTAGTCCGTACCTTGGGTCTTCTAGATGTTGTTATGATTGGTATAGCCGGCATGATTGGTGGGGCTATATTTGTTCTTGTCGGCCCAGCAATAGGTCTTGCAGGAAGTGCTGTTATTATTGCCTTTATTATTAATGGAATAATCACACTTTTCACGGCTATGGGTTATGCGGAATTGGGTTCTGCTATGCCAGAGGCTGGTGGCGGCTATCTTTGGGTTAGAGAAGGACTGCCACGACCTAATGCTTTTATAAGCGGTTGGATGGCTTGGTTTGCTCATATAGTTGCTGGTAGTTTGTATGCTGTAGGATACGGTTCTTTTCAGTTTAGTCTATTAGAGATGTTAGGTATTATTGGAGACCAACCTATACTAGGAATTATTCATTTAGATAAACTGATAGCAGTTGCATCAATAGCTGCTTTTACTTATGTTAATGTCAAAGGAGCATCTCAGACTAGTAAACTTGGGATCATAGTTACTGTCATTCAGCTTGGAACAATTTTTGCATTAATAGGCGCTGGCTTTATGACTATAAGTAATAATCCTGAATGGAATTCCAATATCCTCAGTAACTTTGCTCCTATAGGAATAGGGGGAATTGTTGCTGCTATGGGACTAACATTCATTGCCTTTGAAGGTTATGAAATAATAGTTCAGACCGGCGAGGAAATAAAGAATCCAAAGAAGAATATACCAAGAGCAATCTTCATTTCGTTAACTCTTGTTGTTTTATTGTATTGTCTTGTAGCATTTGTCTCCATCGGTGCAATTTTTCCTCAAAATATTGGTGATATTCCTGCATGGAAATTCATAGGTCAAAATGGTGATTTAGGGATAAGTAAAGCTGCTGAGTTATTTTTACCCTATGGCTTTTTTATCATTCTTGCTGGTGGTATAGTTTCAAGTTTAGCTGCATTGAATGCTACTACTTACTCATCAGCCAGAGTCGCATTTGCTATGGGTAGACATTATAATCTACCATATCAATTAAGCGAAATTCATCATAAATTCAAAACTCCATACGTTGCTACAATAATATCGGGTATATTAATGGCTGTTGTGGCCTATGCATTACCACTAGACCAAATTGCACTTGCCGCTGGTGTCATATTCTTGCTCTTATTTACACAAGTAAACATTTCCGTCATTACTATAAGAAATATGTATGGAGATAAGCTTCATTATGGATTTAAGACTCCATTCTTTCCCTTTGTACCTATCATCGGCGTCATTGTGAAATTAGGACTTGCCATTTATCTTCTAATTACTGAACCCTTCAGTTGGGTTATTAGCGTATTATGGATTGCAATAGGTTTTGCTGTATATAGAATTTATTCTTTCAGAAAAGAAATTGATCATTATGCGCCAATTATCACCAGTGAAGGTGATCTAACAAGAAAAGATTTCAGGATTTTAATTCCTTATACTCCAGAGAATCCTGATAGATTAATAAAATATGCGATTAGGGTTGCAAAGGAAAATGATGGAGAAATTAACATATTAAGAGTTATTACAGTGCCACAACAAACACCACTTTCTGCAGGAATCGCATTTACAGAGTCTGCAGCAAGAGCTTTTGAACCATTAGAAAAAATAATAGATAAAGAAAACATACTAAATCATTACTTTGTAAGGATTTCCCATGATGCAACCGAGGCTATATTATCAACAATTGAGGAGCAGCGCATCGATCTTTTGATTACAGATTATGAAACGTTAAGGAGAAACAAGACATTACAGACGCTTTTAACATGCAATATACTTGCTGTTTTGACAGGTGGAGGCAGTGATCAAGAACTCATGCTTGAGGAATTTATTGCAAAAGAAGAAAAAAGAGAAGAAGCAAATCCTATATCTGAAAGAAATAGGAAGAACATGGTTGTTCTGTACGATGGAGGAGATCATTCAGATATGGTATTGAGGACAGCTAGTTGGCTAGAGCGTTCTGGAAGGTTCAAGGTAATTGTATTATCTATAAAGAAGAAAGAAGAACGAGAACATATAGGCTACAGCAAAATTGATAACGAAGATATAAAGAATAAAAAAGAACTAGAAAAAGAGCAGCATGTGCAGTATTTGGAGCAGATTGGTGTAGAGTTCCACGAAGTTTTTGTATCAGAAAAGACACAAAACAATAGTGAAAACTTTGCAAAGTTGATCTTGTCTTCAGTTAATGCTTCTCAGCCAGATCTAGTAATAATGGGTAAAAGAGTTGGTAAATTTAATGTATTTGATAATCAACATTTTGTCTCCATGTTAGATGGGCTTAACTGCCCAGCTATTATTGCAAGAAGTTTTATCATTCCAGGTGTAAGTCGGATAAAATATGCTCTACTGAGGGCTATTCATAGATAATAAAGATAATTTTATTGTCTTGAGGAAGAATTGATAGATCACAAACTATAAAATCAATCCACTAACAGCTAATTTTGATATTTCAGTAGCAATGTCTAGCGAGACTCCCTTATTGCATGGATAGTTTCTCCTAGTCCTATCATAGCTGCTATATAACTGGAATTGTCATCTATATAGGGGACTTCTCTAGGAGGAAGAGGAAACTTGCTAATTGGATAATATGATAAGAATTCAAGCATAAGGCAACCAATATCTTTTGCAAATTGACTTCTGTATAATCTTTAATACAAAAATGGAGTTTAAACTATTATCATTTTAAAATGTACAGGATTTCAATATGCTACTTTGCATGTAGTAGAGGAGGCATTATTACAAAGTGCAAGATATATAATTTCCAAGTCAACAAGTTGTCGTATCTTGTTGTTTGTTCTAATGCAGTTTTTTGCTGTTGCTATATAGAAGTAGTATTTGATAATGGTAATAATGGTAATAATTAAACTATGATTATCATTGTCATTTAGTCATACAATAAGACTTTACAACTACTCCTAAGAAATAAACAATTTAGACAAACATGAAAGCCTTTGGCACATGGACATTGTCAATCACGCCTAAAGAGTTAGAAAAGAGTGGAATATTTGAAAGACAGAGACAGACCTCTGAATCTGTTCCTTCATTCATAATTTTCCAGATGGATTATAGGGATCTGTTTATGTTATTGAATTAGTATAATACCTAAAATATATATTCATGTCGGTGAAAAAAGTATCTATTAAACTATCCTGGTTATTGATATTATTAATATTAGTCACAATCTTTGCTAGCTTGTCAAATACTACAATTGGAATTGCTGCTGCGAATAAAAATGTAGATGCAGATAATAACTATACTTTATGTCTTTTTTATGCTATTAATTGTGTGAAAGATTCGTCACTGCAGAAAATAGAAGAATCAGAAGAAGCCGATGAACTATCCATAAGTTCAGTCATAGACCAAGTTAACTATACTAAACTTAGAAAATGGGTAGATGTTCTATCATCTTTTCACACTAGACATACCAAATCAGAATATATTGAAGACGCTGCGTATTGGCTCAAAGATGAGCTCCAAGGTATATGCAAAGCTAGGGTTTACTTTCACAATTTTACTCAAACGGACCAAGGAACAGATTATCATTTGAAAAATATCGTTTGTGATAAGAAGGGATTAGAATCAGACAACCTTATCATTATTTCAGCACACTATGATAGTAGAATGCAAGACATTAATAATACCAATGGCCGAGCTCCAGGAGCTGATGATAATGCCAGTGGTGTATCTGCGATCCTTGAACTAGCACGGATCCTTTCTCAAATTGATTTGAAAAATAACATTCAATTTGTGTTATTTTCAGGCGAAGAACAAGGTCAATGGGGATCAAAAAACTATGTAAAATACCTACTTGATAACAACAGAAAGATAGATCTACTAATCAACGCAGATATGATTGGCTATCCTCCCCAAGGATCAAATAAAGTCAACTTACAGTACGATTGGGGGAATAAGGTCACAACAAATGACATATCTTCATATATTGTTGGAATATTCATGAAACAGATTGCCTTAGAATACACAAGACTAAATACTACACTGACTATTATTGATGGTAATAGTGATTACCGTCCTTTTGAAGCTTTTGGTTATATAGTTATAGGAGTACATGACGGAGGAGTAGAACAAAATCCCAATTACCACAGCACATCTGATACACCAGATACACTTGATTTAAAATATTTGTCTTCAATAACAGAGCTGTTATTGGCTACAATTTTAGAATTGGATGAATTAAGTCAGTAGTCAAAATCGCCATTACAACGAGAGTGACTTTATTCGTGCGAAAAGTAAAAATCATTTATAGTCTTAAATTACTTTTTTAATCATGATATCAAAACTTATGAATGATAGCTACTACCCAAACAAACAAAATATCTCAACGCTACCATGAAACAAAACTCTAAATATAAAAAATTAAACAAATGATCATATTTTAAGGATCAGGATAAGTAATAACAATAATGACAGAAATGTCAAATAAAGAAATTAAGAAGTTTCTTATGCAAGGGACCTTAACAGGAAAACTCGCTACAGTAAAAAAGGATGGAAGTTCTCATGTTGTTCCAATTTGGTTTACATTGGACAACGGTAATAGAGGTAGGAAGGGGGATATCATTTTTACTACGGGCAGTACGTCACTCAAAGCAAGAAATATTCAACGTGATAATAGAGTAAGTATTTGTGTTGATGATCAAATGCCGCCATTTTCCTTTGTAACAGTATATGGCATTGCAGAAATTAAGGAGTATAGACAAAATGACCTTTTTAAGTGGGCAACAAAAATAGCAGAACGATATATGGGAAAAAGGAATGCAGAAGCCTACGGTAGAAGAAATAGTACTGAAGGTGAATTGCTTATACGAGTAATGCCCACAAAAATTATTGCAGAAAAAAATATAGCCGGTTGGGATTGATGATTAATCTATAGAGGCAGATTGACGGCTGTGAAGGTATTTTTAATAATTGAACAAGGAAATCTGCTATTTTTAACGGGTAAACTATAAGGCATGTGTCTGATTTGTAGAGAGCCATTACTACAAAGGGATGAATAAGTGAAGTGTGAGATAATAATGTTGTATACTTTGGATTACTTAGCATAATATTACCAATAGGAATAGCCAAAATAAAATATACAAACTTATTAGAATCACAGAAAAATATGATAATAAAAGCTTTGGTTAGAATGATTTCCATCTTTAGCCTAGAAAATATTAATCAGTTATGTAATTATAATACAATCTACAAATACTTCGAACATTTTCATATAAAGTTATGATGTATCATGCATAGGCAATTATATGGCTGGCTTTACATAACTGCGGTAAAACATCAGAGCAGGTTAATCTAGTTATAATATACTATTGCTGTTGTAGGTCCAGCATCCCGTTCGTTATCCGACTAAAAAGGAGAGGAATTTAGGATAAGATAAGATATACTTTTAAAAATTTTTACATTATTATATGTTCTATGTAAGTATATAATCTCAATGTGATTTGGGAAATTGACATAATTGTATGTTTATCTTATAACGGGATTCTATGATGAGACAGGAGAATTTTTATTATAAATCAAGAAAGATAATTCAATGAAATATAATCTGTTAGGTAAGAGTGGGTTGAGAGTTTCTGAACTGTGCCTGGGGGCTATGACATTCGGTGAAGAATGGGGATGGGGAGCATCAAAAGATGAATGTCGCAAAATATTTGATGCTTATATAAATGCTGGCGGAAATTTTATTGATACTGCTAATAAGTATACTGAAGGCACAAGTGAGAAATATATTGGTGAATTTATTTCCTCTGATAGAGAACAATTTGTTTTAGCAACTAAATACACATCAAATATGCGTAGAGGAGATCCTAACGCTGGTGGAAATCATCGTAAGAGTTTAGTTCAATCTTTGGAAGGAAGCCTAAAAAGATTGAATACAGATTATATAGACTTGTACTGGGTTCATGCCTGGGATCCATTGACACCAGTCGAAGAGCTAATGCGTGCATTAGATGATATGGTGAGGAAAGGTAAAATTCTTTATGCTGGAATCTCGGATGCTCCTGCTTGGCTGATCTCTCAAGCAAATACTTTAGCAGATCTAAGAGGTTGGACGCCATTTACAGGTTTACAGGTTGAATATAGTTTACTCGAAAGGACAGCAGAACGTGACCTTCTACCTATGGCTAATGCTTTGGATATTGGAGTAACTGCTTGGTCACCGCTAGCCGGTGGTCTTCTTACAGGAAAATATTACAACAAGAAAAATGAAACTCAGGTGCATTAGAAACAAGAACAAAGTACATCAGAACAAGGAAGACTAATTGTCGTCAGCTCTAGATCTGGTGATCCTGTTAATATTAAATTCAAAGATAAAGATATGCTAATAATAGAAGAGGTCAACAAGATAGCTAAGCAACAACAAAAGGGTAGAAATAGAATAATTCCAATTGTTGGCGCAAGAAATGCATATCAAATAAAGCAGAATTTAGAATGTCTAAATTTTCAATTAACTGAAGCACAGCTAAAAAGATTAGATGATATAAGTAAGATAGAGCTCGGTTTTCCTCATGATTTCTTGGATTCTGAAACTATAAGGGACATAATCTACGGTGGGACTTTTGCTTCCATACGCAATCATAGGAGTTAATGTTGTTCTTCTTCTTTTTCTCATGTCTGGTCCTCTTTAGATTAACTTGTTCGTGCTTTTTTGTCATAAATCTATATGCCTTTTACAGACAAGCATATTTCATTAACTATGATCTTAAATATAATACGGAAGCAAAGAATTTCATAATGAGTCATCATCATTAATAGAACGGATAAATATTCCGATCATTCTTAATACTACGAAAGTGAATGATAGGTGAAAGTGAATGATAGGTACGTATGATTATACAACAATGTGATAGATGTAACAAAAAAGGAAAGAGGGTTTATTGTGATAGTTGTAATAAAGTAGCTGACTACTTTGATGTTTATAGCTATATTGACCGGCATTCAAACAATATGAAATTAGTAGGTACGATCAAAGCTTATACTTGGCACGAATCTATGGAATACATTAAAAATACCCTTTTTACAGATTATGATAAAAAGGATCTTACTATAAACTGTGAAAAAGAATTTGCATTTGTGGAAAAATCTAGACCTATGATCAGTAATAAAAAGAAAAAAATTGGAGATGATAATAATAATAAAGATGATATAGTATCCGAGGAAGAATTAATGGGTTATAAAATCTATTTGAGTAAAGCAAATAAGATAAATGAACCTTTGTTTGTTGAGGGAAAAAATAACTTTCGCGATTTGACTGTTCCCCCAAAGGAGACAGCAGCGACTGTGGTAGAGCCTACAGCAATAAACAAGATAACACCTATTACACCTACAATGATTACTAGATCAACATCAGCAATACCAAAGAATATGTCAACTGAAAAAACAAATGACGTTACCAAAACGAATAGTTAGCTAGAATTCTATGAAGTATACTAGTTATCATTATTTAGAAAATTAATATACAAAAGATGATAATACAAGATATATTCAAATTAACATTATCTATTAACACAAATTAATCAAACTTCACGCTAGTGAATTACTATTATAGAATTTAGTGTATTTTACTTGTACAGTATCATAAATAATAAAGATTTTTAATTCTAGTGAATTTAGAGGAAGTTGATGAAAATTACAAAGGATCGATACAAAATCTATGAATTTCATATAAGGGGCAATATCCTAACTATGCCAAAATCATCAACTTTTCATTTGATATATTAAACTGTACTCGTTGAAAATATAATCCAAAAGCACAGCTCAAACAGAAGACTATTGATACTGTAAATGAACAGGTACAAGAAAACAATAGCCGGCGTAGAGTGGACAAATACTGGGCATGTCAGAAAAGAAAGAGAGGATTTCCTAAAGTACTTGATCAAGTCTTTCTGACCATGATAAAATCTGGCCTTGCTAAAAGAAGAGCAAGCTAAATCGAAACCTGATCTAAATTAATTGAATAATACCAAACCCATCAAATAGATGCTAAGTTATTTGCCAATGTTGGATTTTGTAGATTCACTAATGAATAGTTCGAAATCACAAACTAATCTGTTGCAGAATGCATAACTTGTGAAGGACTACGTATTCACAAAGAAATGGAGAATAAGGGTGAGTTTACCTTACAACATAGAAACTGTATTTGGTTTTTTAGATTATATATTTTTTAAAAATACAAAAGATGAGAAGGTCCATACATTTATCAAAGATTGTAAAGATAATTTGAGTATTGTAGTTGAATTAAAAATCTATTTAGAAATACAATACTTCACGGCAAAAAGAATAGACACATAACATGGACAGGATCAGAAGAAGAAGAAGAAGAAGAAGAAGAAGATCCAATCAGAAAGAGTTTTGATATTCCAAGTGATCAGAAATAGTCAGCTATGTATATGTACAGGCTTAAGGTAGAGTCGGGAGGGTTCAGGCTTGTTTAGACTCATTCAGATTTTGACTGTGATTTTCTTTGGCTGCAGCTGTTATATCATTTTCTGTGTATATTATGATCCATGTAGCACATCTGACTAACACTGATAAACAGCAATGCCATAAAATTCTCTTTTTTCTTTTTCAATATTACTGATACCATTTATTATCTAAAGTCCATGTTATATATTTGATAATAAATGATGAAAAAGGAACAACAGGAATTACACTGCACTCAATAGTCTGTAATTATATACAACTGTACTATCTAATGCATCTGACGCCATAATGAACATTATGCAAATGCTAATGATACAATTTCCATAATATACTAAGGAACTAACCCAGGAACAGAATCACCTTCAGCAAAACTGTTTTTTTTCCTTTTACGGAAAGGAGTCTTTTTCATTCTTAACAAGGTAGAAGAAAATATTCGTATACATATATAGACTCATAGAATATACTGGCAAATTTCGAAAGTATCTTCAGATTATGAGAGACCTTTCTAATTATATATGCTACGTAAAATTTCCTTCATATTCTGTAAAAAGGAAAAAAAATATAGAGTACAGTGATAAGAGCTGCCGATATTTTAACAATCCCCAAATGTATGGAGAGATATTAGTACAGACCGCAACGCCACTACGTCTTTTCTTCTGATCTTGCATGACATTGAAGTTGTATCCTACGAAACTACCTTATCTCTCTCTGGGGTTATGGCAGTAACCTTAGACATAGCTTTATATAAAAATGTAGTATAACATAAAAATACATATTTCTTTTCTGATCGCTGATATATTTATTAGTGGGTTAGATTAAATAAGAGTAACGATAAGCTTGATTAGCTTCGAAAAGATCAGATAAAGTTGTTTGGTAATAAAAACAAGATAATAACAAAAACAAAGAAAAGTCA
>JAJNBK010000010.1 GCA_021155845.1 Nitrososphaeraceae archaeon | reverse complement strand
GTCAACATACGTTCTGTGCCATTGCTGGTTGCAAAGACCCATGTTTTCATTTGTGTATTGCGAGTCTTTTGATATTTTGTTTCGGCTATAATACCTGTTTCCATCAAACTCAAAAGCGCCGTTTGATCTTTCATTGGCATATGTTCTATCTCATCTACAATAAGATATCTCGGACGATCTTTGAAAAGATAATCTATCATTCCTGACTTTGTGCTGTGACTACCGAGTGTAAAAAATGATCGTTCCAGTTTGATACATTCTAACATAAAAAGTGTCTTAGCAGATGCAGGAGGACCGACTAGCAAAACATGAACCGGTTTTTCAGAAGATAATGACATTCTGAATAATTTTTTTACGTCATTATACCCTACGATATTATTAAAAAGTTGATCGGACATTGAATATTCAATATTTTCAGAAAACACACTTTTTGTTTCTATTTCTGTTTCTTTTACGCCTATTGGCAGTTCATTGCCTGGACACATACCCCTATAATCAATTTAAGGGCATTATAGATGTACTTGCAAAAATCAAATGCTAAAATAGTCTATGATCATAGACTATTCAAAACGACGGCAGATAGTACTACATGTTATAAATTGATTAGCAAGATGAATAGAATATGATGACTGAGCTATGAAAAAAAAAGTCTATGTAACAAGAATAATACCAGAGCCAGCCCTTTCAATTTTATCAAAAGAATGTGACATAACGGTTAATAAAAAACCAAGTCCACCGACGAAAAAAGAGATTCTTAGCAATATACGTGGGATGGATGCAATTCTGTGCACGCTATCAGATACAATAGACGGAGAAATTATGGATGCAGCAGGACCTAATCTCAAAGTAATAAGCTCATATAGCACAGGCTATGATCACATCGATATAGAAGAAGCAAACAGAAGAGGAATATATGTCACGTACACGTCGGATATCCTTACTGAATCCACAGCTGATCTAACATTTGCCCTTATTCTTTCGTTAGCACGCAGACTTGTTGAAGCGGATAAATTTGTCAGAAAAAAACAATGGAAATATGGATGGATGCCCAAATTATTTTTAGGATCAGATGTTAACGGAATGACGTTAGGAATTTTTGGATTAGGCAGAATTGGCAGCGCCGTGGCAAGGCGAGCTAAAGGATTTAATATGAAGATATTATATCATAACCGACATCGCATAATTAACCAATTAGATGATCCGATTGCAAATTACGTTGATATTAACAAACTTCTAAAAGAAAGCGACTTTCTGTCAGTACATGCAAATCTAAACAAGCATAGTTTTCATTTCTTTAATGAAGTAAAATTTAGAAAAATGAAAAACACAGCATTCATAATTAACACTTCACGGGGGCAGATCATTGACCAGAGGGCTTTAATAAAAGCATTAAGAAATAGATGGATTGCAGGCGCAGGTCTTGATGTTTATGAAATGGAACCAATATGCACTTCTAGTCCTCTATTGAGAATGAACAATGTAATAATTCTACCCCATATCGGTAGCGCGACATCTCAGATCCGATCTAAAATGGCCAGAGTGGCTGCTGAAAATCTGCTCAATATATTAAATGGGACAGAACCATTATACCTTGTAAATCCTCAGATATTAAAACTGCCATGATTAACATCTTAGAAAAACAGCATAAACTATTCTTAAATATAAAATTTAGAGTAAATGTTTGCAATATAGCTCTTGTGATTTTATTGAGGACATGTCAAATAGCCTCTATTTGATATGTCCGATAAAGTTAATGTTATTGTTTTTGTGAAATGACTTTAAGCATCATTGTCTGGCAGAGTAATTCCTCGCTTTGAAGATACCTCCATACGATCTTCGTCTGTACCTTTTATACAATTCGTTGATATGATCGTAGTAGGAAGAATTTTTATAGTGCCCATCGGGACATTCCCTTCCAATTGCATAACTCTAATTCGTTCTTCTAATCTATCTCTATGATCATTACATACCACACCTATCATATATTCTTCCTTTAGAGATGCTATGGAAACAATGTAAGAGGATGGCATATAACAATCCCTCCCATTTACTCTAACGGAGCAATATTTTGGCAATAACACAATTAACTTTGTTTATTAATATAATATAAGACTTGCATTTTCCAACTATGAATAAATACTCGGGATCACTATATAAAATTCGTTTAAATGTTCTTTGTAGACCCATAGTATACTTCTTTCAATATTGGTCTGTAGTGTATGTATACGTATATGTGTGTGTATTTATGTATGTATATGAGGATCTAACCTATTGTTCTGAAATGGATCATGAGGATTATTCTAATTTCTAACTAACTTCTGAGATATTTATATCGATTGTTAAAATCTTGCTATGATTGTACGATCATCTCATTAGTTATATCTACATCAGGTAAAATAAGAGACGTGCTAACCTATATTATTATTATTATTATTATTCTATTGCATATTCATGAGCATTTATTGATCGACGTCCAAGGTTTAGTCGAAGAAGAAATATTCAGTATTGTATTCGCCTATGCGAGTTGTAAAGATAATCTGATATTGTTTTAAGGTAGTGCTAATTGCGTTGACAAATATATTTGCCATTTATAGAAGAGATTAAAAACTTTGACTATATAATCAAGACCCTTTTCAGATTGAAAGAGTCTTTTAGTTGCCCTTCTCCAAGTCTCAATGACCGGTTGCTCTTATAGAAACTCTATTATAAATAGAAAGTAAAACAGCAATAATGATGCAAGGATAAACCATTACAATAGTAGTTGTTGAATCATCATACAATGTATTTTATTTGTAAATTTGGATGGTAAGTTTATCGTCAGTATCTGCTTTGACATTTGATATATTAGTGACTAAATATATGTCCTAGATTACCTTCTTAATAATGCATTGTCTTCATTAATCCAATCGAGGTACTTATTATAAGCAATTGTTAGAGATTCTACAAAATCATTTGTTGAAATGGTGACACTTCGATTTTTTATTTGGAATTTTTCAATTCTTCTTTTTATTATCTTTGTATTTTGTTCCTTTTGTGTCTGTTCGTGAATCATATATAGAATTAATATGGTCGATAAAAGTAAAAAGATCGATGTTTAGATTAGCTAAGCTAATACTTAGCCCATAATCATTAAAGATGAAATATCCAAGTTACTTAACGAGGCATTAGATAGAAAGCATCATAATACGATACCAGTATTAGAAAGATATCTTGTTAATGATTGAAATGTTTTTTCAATAGAGTAGATAAGAATCGCTATAATGAAAAATTTGAAGTCTCATGAATAAGTGTATTCATTAACGGGGCTTTATGATAAATATATATTTAAATTTTTTATCAATCTCACTTCTCATCTATAAGAATAGTGACAATTTTTCATAACCATACTCTTTGTTTTGTCTTATGTAGTAAAAAAATAATATATGATTCTCTTAAATAGAGATTTGAATATATTATAATTATTGTAAAAAGCCAAGAAATTATCGAAGCTTATTGTATTAGTCAAATAATTCGGATTCATTAAATTAGTAATAGAAAATTAAAAATATTAATGTGACCAGTAAATAGTAACGAATATATCATTAATTCTATCTTACTTCCTCCATATTTTTAAAATGGATCAAAGGAGTATCCATTTGAATATAATAAAAATCAGCCATGATCTTTCCTTTGAGTTCGTTCATCATAGATACCACATTATTAACGATAGTAATAACACCAAATGCATCCTCACATACCATAAAGTGAAATATATTATTAGATCATTCGCAATCCTTTTTATCTTATTTAATGTTTGTGATATTTATTATCAAAAATGATAATCACTGATCACAATCGTATCCTTAACAAATGAATTAAAACAAAAAGAATAGAATATGCAGCCACATTTATGTATGCAGCGCATACAATTAATCTATTAATTTATCTAAATTACTAATGACTCAGCTTTTGTTCTTTTGCTTCTCTTTCTAAAGCACTCCTTAACATATCCATATGTCTTTTTCTATCTTCTTTTATAGTATTCCACGTATTTTCCAATTCAGAATTGTTGTCTTTCTGAGCATCACTTATGTAGGTGTCAATAGCTGAATACAGAAACTGGGCTTCCTTCCCAAGAGCTATGAGGATATTATAGGTAGAGTTTTCTAACTTTGTTGTTTCATCCTTTGTTGTTGATTTTGCCATGTAGTTTACAGTACACAAAGATTAAAAAGTGTTACATGCTTGACGATTCTAGAATCGCACCAGTTTAGAATAGCTTTTAAAATAATAAGTAGTTAATAATCTATAAAATAACTACCATATAAACACACGAAGTAATACATCTCTATCGATTTTGAATGTTGACTATTAAAATTGAGATTCTCAGATGTTGACTAGCAGTATGATCTAATACTAATGATTTATTCCTGTATAATCAGATGATAAGTAGCAAACAACAGCTGCCTCTACTAATAAACAAAAAATTGTTTAAATAAATACTCCTGAAGATTTTTGGCATGTGGATAATTTATATATATAAATGATATAATCAATTGCTTTTATTTATATTTAATCTTCTTTTATTAGAATTCCATTAGAAAGATCATTTGTTATTAATAAATTATAAGTTAAATTTAAATTTAGAGCTACCATGAATCCATTCTTTGTCGAGAAGGGATATTCAAACTTCATATTTTAGAGTGGAAAGTGTTAAGTAATTGTAGGACATCTGCTTTATTGATGAAACAATCATATACAGTCGTTACTTTAGCTATGGCTTTAGGTATCATGTTAATAGCCGTAGGACCTCTTGGATCCGTATTCGCACAAACAAATACAACTGCTAATGGAGCTGGTGGAAATGCAACAGGAGGAGGAGCTGGTGGAAATGCAACAGGAGGAGGAGCTGGTGGAAATGTTACGGGTGGAGCTACAACAGCCAGCGAAATAGAAAACCTTACTCAAGGCAACACTGAAGCACTCACAAATAATACTGAAGTGACTGATGAAGCTACTGGATTAGCAGACTTGCAAAAAGAACAAACTGGTACTGACCCAAATATGACAACACCTTCAGGATAACTCTGATGGTAGCACTACTATCAGAAAAAATTATCATTTTATTTTAATTATATTAAATGATACTAATTGTAAAAATGATGTTAATCCACTTTTTTGCTTCTCTTGTAATTTCAATAAATAAGTAAATAAATAAATTGTGATTTGATTTTAATTACTGATTGATTATTTATAACATTTTAGTTACTTAGACAAATATAATTGTCGTTTCATTAAGCTTATATATTTTACAACTTAATTTAATTAGACTCTCAGCTCTTTCTGTCAAACTTTGATTTCTAGTGTTTCAAGGCAAGAAATTACAATATATTGAGGCCTTTTCTACGATAGTTATACATACACTTATCCACCTTGTTCCACATACAATCGATAGATATGACAATTTTTATCTCAGTAAATCATGTCATGAATATATATTCAGCATCAAAACACTCTGCTATATACATATCCATATGAAGCTTCTCTATAGATAGTATTTTTTAGCCTTATCAAACTTGCCCTGAAATACCTATAATTAGAATTGGATTATTTAATTTCATATTATTTTTTAAAGGAGAATATTTAGGTCTGTTTTGAATTCGTTATCTTCTTTATTACAATCTGATATGATAGATCATTGTAATTAGTTATTGATATGGAGTACATACTCTGAGCAGAATATGTATTAATCATTGTTATAGTAAAGGTAATTTATTAGATATATCAATCGTCTTTTTCTTGTGTACATTGTCTTTGAATATATTTAACTTAAGATATATGCATCCAGATTCCTTTATTATATTTATTTTACGTTATAGCTGATAAACCAATTCATTATACTAGAAGAAGAAGAAGAAAATACTGATGATACTTATCAATTTGTCAACTTCTACAATTTATCCTATGGAATAATTTGAGTATTAAGTTTAGTATAGGATTAAAATTATAACATAAAGAAAAAAAGAAATTAAAAAGGAAGGATGTGTTTGTCTATTTTACTACTACTTGCCCTATCATGAACGGATGCAAAGTACAATAGTAGTCAAAAGTTCCCGCAGTGTCAAATGTATGTGAAAAGGTTTTCCCTTTAGTCATAAAATCAGACTGAAATAATTGGCCCTGTTGTGGGTCGGATGGTAATCCTGAATAGACTGTGTGTAAAGTAGCATCGTCGTTTGTCCATGTGACAGTAGTACCTACTGCTACATTCGCTGGCGATGGGTCATAGAACTTTGGATTGTTAGGAGCTGAAGATCCTGGAACTATGGAGATGGATGTGGCAGTCTGCGCAAAGATTGCTGTAGAGTCTATGGATAGAGAAATTATTCCAACAGCTAGTGCTGTTAGGAGAAGCATAGTTGATATCTTACTCATAATACATTAAAGACAATAAGGGCTATAATACTTTTGCATTAACTAATAATTCTTTCGACTGTTATTAGGATCTTGATACAACTTGCCGTTGTCGTGCGATATTTAGGTTGGTGTCATATAATTTATCAATATTTTAGAAAGATGACACTTAAGAGTTGATATGTTTATTAAGTTTGCAGGCCACACTTGTTTAGGTTAGAATAGGGGTCAAATCTATAAACCTAACCTGCTTTTGATGTAGGCGTTTTTTATTCTACTGAAAATAAAGAGTGTGGCATCTTCTAGCGGCTCTATTACAATATGTCAATTTTACTGGAGTACAAGTTAGTATAATAAATAAAAATTTGAAATTAATAATACTATTATATAAATATCGAGTAAATTTTCGTTAGATTCTATATAATCTGAAAATAGAATGAGTTTAAATATCATAATTGATAAACTTCATTAACGCTATAATATGGAGGATACAGACAGCAAGAATGCTGATGCTTCAAATATATCTGATTCACAGGTTGTTAAAAAGTCTTCTTCTAATCTAGTAAATGAAGGAATTTTAGCAGGTCAAAAGATTGCAAGGATCTCTGTTATAACTTTAATCGGCATTGGAATTGTAGAGCTGGTTACGGGGCATGTAAGTGGCAGTGTAGTTGCCACTGCTGACGGCATAGACTCGCTATCTGATGCCATGATTTCTTTTATTGTATTATTGGGTTTACGTATTGCTCATCGCCCTGCAGATAAAAAATTTCACTTTGGTTACCATAAGGTTGAAAGTTTTGCAGCAATGATGGCTGCGATTGGAATGATTATCATTGGATGCATTATATTTTACCACTCTTATGAAGCATTAATACATCCACGAGAAATCAAGCAGCCTATTTTCACCATGATTGTTTTAGCAGCGGCTGGTGCCATATCTTTACACA
>JAJNBK010000340.1 GCA_021155845.1 Nitrososphaeraceae archaeon | reverse complement strand
TTATCAGTGCATTAACTGGTAATGATAGAACATGTTCGCTAGCCCAATTTGTATTGGTAAGATTTGCCTCTGAGGAAATCATCTTTTCATAATATGGAGTTTTGTGAACTGGAGGATTATAATATACGGTAGCACCAATTTTGTTTTTTATCATCTTGTCTTTGATTTTGTCTCTAACGTTGTTTCTTTCTAATGCTACAGTATAGAGATACCAATTATATTTCTTTTCTTCATCCTCTTGAGGAAGTTTTAATTGGGTTCTGTCAGCTATGGGAAGGAATGACTTTGTCAATAATTCTGCATTTCGTCTTCTTAATTCTAACATTTTTGTGAGCTTCTTCATTTGAACCTTGGCAATGGCAGCACTCAATTCTGGCAACCGAAGATTAAGGCCAAAAATTCTTGTATCATTCCCTTCAACCATACCATGGTTTCTGATCATTTTTAGCTTGTCTGAAAGGTCACTATAATTAGTGATAACTGCTCCACCTTCACCAGATGTCAATACTTTGCTGGCATACATGCTAAAGCAACCTATCAAGCCAAGGGTTCCAGTCTGTTTTTTTTTGTAGGTAGAGCCAAGTGATTGGCATGCATCTTCGATGATATCGATTGAATATTTACTAGCAAGATCTATAATTTCATCCATGTCTGCAGGATGGCCGTATAAGTGAACTGGTATAATTGCTTTAGATTTTTTGGTAATTTTCCTCTTTAGGTCTTGGATATCCATAGTATAATCTGATTTATTGATATCGACGAAAACAGGCTTTGCACCAGATGCAACGACAGAGTTGGCAGTAGCAACAAACGTAAATGATGGAAGTAAAACCTCATCATCTTGTTTGATATCTGCAGCAAGTAAAGCTGCATGCAATGCAGCAGTTCCTGAATTAACAGCTATAACATATTTTACGTTCAGATAATCTCTTAACTGCGCTTCAAAATCTCGTACTCTCTTTCCTCCATTGTGTGATGCATCTGTAAGAGCATTCTCTTCTAGAACATTCAGTACTTCACGTCTTTCTTCTTCTTCTATCCAAGGTTTATTAATAGGTATCATAACCTCGTTGCCTGAGGATAAATTAGCAGTCACTATAAAGCACAAACGATCACTTATTTCTATGCTATAATTGTTTGTAAAACCATAGGCCATACACAATACAACAACAACAACAAGAATGTTGCAGCATGTGAACCTCCTTAAACAAAAGATTACTTATTATCTTCGCAGATCAAGATGAAAAGACAGTATGTCTGTCCTTGAAACATAGGAAGATTAGGAAAGATGAGTCTTTAGTTTTATCGAAGCAAAAGAGAAGTATAAAATAGTTTGAATGAAATGTGGATAAATCAAATAATAGATTATAGTAATCAGCAAGCTTTTGTAATCTGTCCAATTACTCGAAGATCTTCTGAATGTATCATGGTCTGTCTGATTGAATTCCTTTCTTTAGTTCATTGTCTTGCCTACCAATGCTTTTGAATAATGTGATTTTAGCAGATGAATTCAGATTATCTTAAACATTGGATTTTACTGCTGATTTTGTATCTATTACAAGAATATTTTCATATTAAAGATACCTAACATTCTTTGTGTTTCACGACGCAGTTAACACATAATAGTAGGTAACTGGGTGGATAAAAGAACACAATAATGCGTCGGCCTTGAGTATCAATGGCTGAAAGTAAGCCGATTCGCCCTCGGGCGATCAGGAGTTCAAATCTCCTCATCTGCGCCATCTTTTCTTTTGTTATCTAGGATACTTTTCTAGCAGATTCTCTATGCTGTCTATCCTTTATTTTTTGACTGTGTTCCGACTTTATTCTTCTATCTAATCTGGATACTAATTCCTTACAGGCACTCAACGGGTCGTAACCGACAGCCTTTGCAGCAACCACACCAGTAGTAGTGATAACCCTAGCTCTCACAGAATACTTATGTGTCTTATGCTTGTCGGCGTAGACTATTGTAAGGCGTACATTCTCTAGTTTTCCTTGAATTTTCTTCAAGAATTTTGTCATTTGTTCTTCTATTTCTCGACGTGCTTCATCACTGTCCAGGTGAGCAATATGAATAGTAGGCTCGGTTGTTTTGGGAAGTGTCAGTTCTAACGCATCTTTGGGAGTAATGATACCAATTGGCCTTCCGTCCCCAACAACGATAATCTCCTCCGTTTTTTCAAATTTTTCTATTACACTGTTTAGACTGGTTCCCCTTTCAACTGATACTGCTCTTCTCATAATATCTTTAAGTTTGACTTCTCTAATGGTAACCATGGTGCCAATTCCTCGTGATTTTCCAGCTCTTTCTCTAGGTGTAGCAATAATTTTAGTGATATCTAAAGCATTCATAGCACCTGTAAGAATTCCTCGTGAATTAATGACTGGAAGTCGTGAAATGTTATATCTACGCATTTTTGACAGTGCATTGCTTAATGTATCATCCTCCTCAATTACTATAGCTCCAGACATAACTTCATCTACGATAGCATGACCAAAATCTGAAGTAAGTACTACATCGGTTTCGCTCACAATACTTATCAGTTTTCCGTTTTCAATAACAGGCAATGCACGATTTCCAGTTACTACAATTAGTTGAGCACATTTCTCAATATCATCGTCTGAATTCAAAACAGGCGTATTGACAACAAAACTCTTTAATTTTGACGTAGGAATAGCATTTACGCCAAGAAATTGCTTGGCATATATCATGCCTATATATTTTCCAACATCATCAGCATCAATTATCGGTATTTGATTGATATTATTTTCATACATCATGTTCAGAGCTTTTGCAACTGAATCCTCTGGACTTAGCATTATAATTTTATTAGCATTAATTTCAGATACTTTCATTAGGATCTTTGGATCTTAAAGATTACATTAAAAAACCTTACCATCTCTAAAATAGCAATATAATGAATCTACTCTTCATCATTATTTCTGCATCTGTAGTAATTGCTGCTGGTGCTGTGACAATTTTTGTAACACCATTTGATACTACTATTCCATTACCCGAACCTAATAAGACTCTTAATAATAACGACATCAACAGCGGCATACTTATAGTAGCACAGAATCTTGAAGTTCCTTGGTCTATTGACATTGCGAAAGATGGTAGAATTTTTTTTACTGAAAGAGAGGGTAGAATAAGGATAATTGACGCCCAAGGTAAACTTATCGATGAGCCTGCAGCAAGCATCCGGGTTGAACAAACAGGCGAAGGGGGCCTATTAGGTCTAGCATTGCATCCAAATTTCACTGAAAATCATCTGTTATATGTCTATCATACATATGCCAATAAAAGCAAACTTTACAATAAAGTTCTAATGCTCACCGAAAAGGAAAATAAAATTATTGAATCAAAAGTGATTATTGATTCAATTCCAGGTGCACAATTTCATAATGGTGGAAGTATAAAGTTTGGCCCTGATGGGAAATTATACATATCAACTGGTGATGCAACTATTCCAGAGCTTGCACAAAATGTTAAGTTACTCGCAGGCAAGATCTTGCGACTTAATCCTGATGGAACCATTCCTGATGATAATCCTTTTCTAGGCTCGCCTGTTTATTCTTACGGTCACAGAAATATTCAATAATCCTTTTCTAGGCTCGCCTGTTTATTCTTACGGTCACAGAAATATTCAAGGAATAGCATGGCATTCTCAAACAAAACAGCTATATGCTACTGAACATGGTCCTTCTGGCAACGATGAAATCAACGTCATAAAAGCGGGCTCAAATTATGGGTGGCCCACAGAAGAATGCAAGGGCTCAGGCAAATTTGAAGCATCAGAGTTTTGTTTTAATCCTGGCATTGCTCCAACCGGAGTTACAATCTCTACTAATGACAAGCTTGGATATCCAAATGATCTCATTTTCACTACTTTAAAGGGTTCACATTTACGCCATATCGATTTGGAATCTAAAACTCAAAGCAACATACTTGTTGGTTATGGTAGACTACGAGATGTTATTGAGGCCCCTGACGGCTCATTATATGTTCTTGTTAATAATAAAGACGAAAGCGGTATCGCTCAGGAAAATGACGATAAGATCTTAAGAATTCTCAAAATCAGTTAACTGATATCGATAGTTAATAGTGGAAATATGAATATTTCTTACTATAACAAATGATGAGTAATGATTTGTTAACTTGAGTTTAACTTCATTATATTGATAATTTATGAAATCTTTATAGTCAGATTAAGAATACATAATGAGAAAGATGCTCACATGACAAGATCACTACATTTTTAAATTCGTAATTAAAATAAATTATTGGTTTTAAAATTAGGCAAAAGAAAAGTACTCAATGAAGCAGACCTAAAAGAAATGGTCAT
>JAJNBK010000339.1 GCA_021155845.1 Nitrososphaeraceae archaeon | reverse complement strand
GCCAAAGTAAAGCCATTCAAAGCAAGTATAAAATTACATGTGTCACGAAAACACCTAGGTAGAGCAGCTAAAGAATTTGCGCCAACATTTTGAATTTGATAGTTCCCAGAAGTTCCAATTCTTTCATCTAATGATAAAATTCACTAATTAGCTTGGAGCTGCTAAATTTTGTATGGTTGTAATGTGACTTGGTATAGTAGAGTTTTATTGCCATCTCTTAATTGTTCACTCCTTTCAACAGTATCCAGCAATAATTATTCTATACCCAGCAGTAGAAGAGCCCGTATAGTTAGCGGGTTTGGTGGAATGCGTGACAGAATTGACTCTATTTTGCCACCCAGAATATAGTCTTACATATTATATTTCAGTAATGACCTCAGTGTTATAGAGTCATATGGAATCATCTGATGAAAGAAGAGGAGGAGAAGGCGGAGAAAAGAAGGAACCCAGACAAATAATACTTGCTAATTGGGGAGATCGATTTTTGGCTTGGATTGTTGACTTTATCTTGGTTTCCATAGCTTTGGCTGTATTGTTTGCTTCAATAGCAATACCAATTTGGTTCTTCTTCTATTACGACGACATGACAGCAGCAAGAGCATACCAAAATGTCCAACCTTCACATTACATCATATCAAGCCTTGCTTTCTTTGGCTATTGGACATACTTTGAATATACTAGCGGCCAATCAATAGGCAAGAGACTATTGAAGATAAAGACTATAGATTTGTCTGGTAATGGAATTGATATCAAAAGCGCTGCAATAGAAAGCTTTGGTAAGGCTTTCTTGCTCCCAATAGATGTAATCTTAGGATGGATATTTACTAATAACAAAAGACAGAGAATATTTAACAGAATAAGCAACACTATTACACCGGAAGATATCAGATATACAAAAGACTAGACTTCTCCTTAACCTTATTATAAATCTGTTAAAGACCTAGGCGATGCAGCATAAAATAATTCTTTGAAAAGGTCCTCAGAGGTCTTGTTAGAAGTTAATATTCTCCTTTCATTATGAATATAAGATTATAAGCCGCTAATGCCAGTATTAGCAAAACCTATAATCAAACTATCATTACGTTAAGTAAATGGCAACAACTGCGAAAATGCAGAAAAAAGTCTAGACTCTTCACCAGATGAAACACGTACCTTTGAAAAAGGAAAGATTGATCTGGCAAACTTTAGTGGTGATGTTACTCACTCAGCAATATCGCCTTTACTATTATGATAAATTTCTGGCTCTTCTTTTATGTAGGTATCATTTCATTTATAAGCTAAAGGTCCTGATAATTTAGAGTTCTGAGTGATATCTCTTTTGACGATACCTGACTTTGGTAACCTAAAGATGATTCTGTAAGCAGATCATATATGAAAATATAGGCTCTCCAGTGAGCCAGTGCTTCTATGCGCCGCCATTCCACTATCGACCACTGCAATTTGTAATCGGGTTAACATATTATTATAGGAATGAGTGAAACCTGTCGACCAAATCTTGCATTTATTAGTGAGTCTCCTGCGGTAAACAATATTACAATCTAGCCTTAGTCTATGCCATAAGTCTATAATGTGGATACGGAAAAACACCTGTCATGAATGTTTTTCATCATCATTTTTTAAAGCGCTTTCGTCCATGTATATTATTTCCCAAATATGTCCATTGATGTCCTCAAAACTACGTCCGTACATCCATCCATGGTGTTGCGGTTCTCTAGATTCCCTGCCTCCAGCCTCTATAGCTTTGTTTATCATCTGATCTACTTTTTCTCTACCTTCGACGGATAATGCCACTATCACCTCTGTATTTTTTGAAGTATCGCAAATTTCCTTTTTAGTGAAAGTTTTAAAAAATTTTTCAACCAAGAGCATGACGAATATATCTTCACCAACAATCATACATGTTGCATTCTCATCGGTAAATTGAGGGTTAAACTTAAAACCAAGTTTGGTAAAGAATTCTATTGTTTTATTAAGATCTTTTGCCGGTAGGTTTAAAAAAATTTTTGTTGTCACTGTATCAGGATAAAGATTGAAGACTATAAATGCTTTGAATTAGGCAATGCTCACTTTACATGAACCTCCTTGGTTATCTTCAATTCAGATTTAACATTGGACTTCTTAGAGCATAATCGCAGGAACAGACAGGCAACTCTTTAGGAAGATTTCAATAACTATTATGTCCCTAATTTAATAGGCTATCCAAATATCTATATATTTAAGAGTCTCTTTTTCTTCTTTTGCATTTTCTCTATTGGCTATCAAAGGGACTTGTTGTAGTACATCCAAAAAGATTTGATAAGCTTATAACTTCAATCAGAATTGCAGTAGATAATGAAGTGGTATTAGTTAAGGAAGTATATCTTAGCGGATATACTTGATGCCTTTCAGCTAGCTATGAAGTTCTATCGTTTTGAGTAGCAAGAGGAAGAAGAAATGTTTTTGGATGGCTTAGAGCAAATGCACCTACTATATATTTATAAAACTGTGGCCCAGATTGAAGTTCTGCTAAACCACCTAAAAAATAACACCAATTATTTATAATAACAATTAATTAAATTCGCATTCTATGTATATACACATGGAAATACAAGTCAGAATCTGTATGTTTTGTTATTGTCTTCTGGCATTAACTTTTTTTACCATACTTGTGCATATAAAGTATGGAAACAAAAGGAGATGAACATCTACATCATCCATTATGTGAGATTTGTCAAAAGGAATTTAACAGTACCCATGAATTAAGCGTACACATAGATCAAGTCCATAGGAGCAAAGATAGAGCATCATAGAAGTAAACATTATCATATCAATTCTAAAAAAATTTATTCCCGATGACTAAGAAAAGATAGAGCCATTATAAGTAAATGGAAGGACTTTAC
>JAJNBK010000338.1 GCA_021155845.1 Nitrososphaeraceae archaeon | reverse complement strand
CACACACAGTGTTTTTATTTAACTCTTAGAATTAAGATGTAAGAAAAAAAATAATGTTGTTTGAGAAGCCATTAATTCTCCTGTGCTTATTAACAATGTCCATTATCGTTTCAATAGATATCATCATCAATAGCTCATCTAATACACTAGTTGAATCTGCAAATGCTCAAAGCACTCTAGACAGAATAAGAGGGCTTCAAAATGGAACAGCAGAAAATACAGTAGACAGAAGTTTAATAGTAAAACTTTTAGCTCATAATCTAGAAAAAAGAAAAATAGCACAAGATATTTTGGCTGCAGATAGAGACTTTCAGGTAATATTTTTCCTGCTACCAAATGGTGATATGTATCTGGAAGAACCATATTCCAGTCAACAGAACTTAACAAGAAACAATTTTGCTTTTAGAGACTACTATAAAGGAGCTGTCAGTACTGGTGAAACTTATCTAGGAAATGTAATCATATCTGCTTCTTCTGGTCTTCCACAGACTTATATAGCAGTCCCAGTTTATTCGGCTGGCAACAATAGCAATAGTGATAATGCAACTTCTTTATCAGGAGTATGGGCTGGTGGCTTGAATCTGACAGTTTTCAGCGAATCTTTACAATCACTAAATCTAACAAACGAAGAACGGATTGTATATGTGGATCAACACGGACAAAAAATTGCTGATTCGGATAAGGAATTATTATTCAATAGAAATCAGAATGAATCTTTTACTGATCTGCAAAGCTTCAAGAATGCAGTAAAAGGAGAATCAGGTTCTATTGTAGAAGTAATCAATGGCACTGAAATGCGTGTCTTGTATGAACCTGCAAAATTCTACGACACTACTTGGGCGGTTCTTTTAATGCAACCTTATTATTCTGAGAATAATGTGACTTCTTCGGCTACAAATATAGTAACGCAAAATAGCTTAGTTGCTGGAAGAGAAGAAGAAGAAGAAGAAATCTTTTTCGCACAAAATACTTCAATGTCGGCACCAGCTCCTGTCAGGCATCCAGGTCAACCTCCACACGAAGTAGTATTCGCTCTTCCACTTAGAGATGATGGAAAAATTTGGTCTGGTAGAGTAACATTTACTGCCAGTAAACCTATTGAAGCAGAGATACTACATATATACAACCCACAGCAGCCCATAGACGAAAAACATGGTGAGCCATACCATGCTGTATTACCAGGTAATAGAAGTGTTGCTATTTCTCACCTGAGAGACTTGGTAGATGTGCCTATGGAAATCAATGGTACTGGTATAAGCTCAGGATCATTTGAATTTGAAGGAAGCGCATTAGTATTTCACAAAACAAGTGGAGAGCCATTTACTGTAACATATACTGTTAATGCAGTAGCTAGGGAGATAAATAAGTAAAATGTTTTGATCTTGCTGCAATACGAAATACGAAAAGAAAAATAACCATATTATCATTCTTGTCTATTGCATAAGCATGACCAATCAGTCTTTTTGTAATTAGAATAGAGAATGTAGTAAAAAAGGAATTGTCCATTGTTATCAAAAGTTTGATTCGCTGTGTACTTGCATTGTTATTTCTCCTCTTTCCTCTTGCTATTTATCTTCTATTCCAAGACAAAGAACATGGAAAAACTTATGGAAGTGTTCAAAGAAAGGAGGCAGGAGGAGGCATAACATTAAAGGAAATTGGCAAAGATGAATTTGTAGGATGGAGCGTATGATTGCTTCTTGGTTTGAAAATTTTACCTTAGAAGACTGGATACCTGCTGTATTGATATAAATGCCAAACTTAAAAAAGTGAATTAATTGCGATGTAGGTTGTGGTAGGCGCGTAGAGCTATTATAATATTATCACAAGCCCTTCAAAATGCAACATCTGTAGGTTATGATGTCTTTGAGCCAGCCGGCTATAGAATATGCCGGCGAGTACTTGTATTCATCTGCCAGACTAAGATTTCGCTGTTTCTATTTGAGCAGTGGTAGTAGTAGTATAGTAGCAGCGGCAGTAGCAGCTTCTGCTGCTACTGTTTTTGAACTATTTATTATATGATTATTATTGGCACTAATCCTGCTATCGACAAGACTTGCTGTCTTTGCAAATATTGGTGATAGTATCTTGTTCTTTTTCTATTCTTTTCAGTATCTTTTTATGTATTTTTATGCTTTTATGACTGCTGGTACTGTTATTGTTTTTGTGCTTGTTTTTGTTATTTTTGCCATCGTCCCCTTTCTTTTACCTGTTATCTTTCCCATTCTCCAAGACATTTCCAAAAAAACTAGTGTTGGTACAAAACCCAATGCAATCCATGTAATGGATTCAAATATATTTTCCATAGGAATAAACATGTACGTGTGATATATTAGATCCACTCAACATTTGTTTGAATAAATCATAGACTACTCTAATAAAATAAAAAATAAATATTGCATGACGTTCATTAACCTTATACAATATATATATATATATATATATATATATTTTAATTGACAGTCAAAGTGGAAGACTAATGAAGTATTGTTTTCAAGTCTAGTGTAAACATGAGTAATATATCTATGAAGAATTCAAAGTTATTTGATTGAAGTTAATGAAAGATAGAGAAGGTTTTTTGGCTGATATTGCAATGCAGTTAGTATGGCAATATAGGAGAAGTTGCAGCCAAATCCAAACATATGAAAATGTAAGAGGTAAGAACACTGACTAGAAACTAAGATTTGCTCTGGACAAGCCACTCAGACCAAGAAACAACCCCGAGGTCTGGTCTCGGCTCCTTGTCCAGCATCGTTAAATACTCAATCAGGTGGCCATCGGGATCGCGGAAGTAGAGGGCAGCTGCTGGCATCCAGCCGATCACACTTGGCTCCTTCGTCTCCACGCCGAAGAATGAGAGTGGTGAGATCCCCTGTGCCTTCAGCCGTTTCGGCGCGTCCAAGAGGTCGTCCTTGGTCACTCTAAATGCCACGTGCAGAGTGATGCCGAGTGGCAGAGTGCCGATTGACCATAGCCCAAGCATCGAGTGCCTAGAATCTCCGATCCAGAAGAAGGCGGCATTTCTCTCTGATACCTCAAACGCGAGCTGAAGGCCTACAATATCGCGGTAGAAAGCGATCGATCGCTGGAGATCGCTGACGGTCAGGTGTGTCTCAAAGAGTCCTAGGACTGGAACGCGGTCAGTCATTGCTGTTGTGATGTCTGCTCGCTCCTGAGCTGGTCCTAAGAGCAAAGGAACATACGTGTGTCCGATAGTTGCTTCCAGTGCAGCGCGCTGACGACATTATGTTTTGGTCAGGGCCGCCGCCTGTCCAAAAAGCGATGAATGATACTGACCTTATCTTTGTCGTTCTCAGTAGTAACCTGTTTTACCATTTCTTTTGCTTTATCTACTTCTTCCTTTATGCCGTATTGAGTTTTTTCCTTAGTTCGCTCCATATAACTCATTATTCATTTTCCCAACAAACTTGTACTTAAGAATGGTTCCACATCATAATTCATTCCTTGTCAGGACCTTTCTCTAACTTTTTATCTTTGTATTAAAAAAAGCGATAATCTATTATTTTCTAGCAATATCATAAAAGGTAGCATCTCGGCCTTCAAGAATTTAGCAAAAGCTATATTAGTTTCAAACTGGTATTCTGATGACTTTCTGATGCACCATTTTTGTTATTCATGTATTGTTGATAAAATTCGCTGATTAAAATTATATTAGTAGAATTACGTATGAAGCAATTTTGCTAACTGATTATTAGATAATCTAACTAGCATTTTGTCTCATATTCTTCCAGATGGCGATCATATATTATTGATTGCAATATACGAATCCGTATAGTTAATAGATTGGACGCCGCGGAGGGACTTAACCTATCATCTCCTTGGGAGACGGCCAAAATGACTCGGGTTTCTGTTCCGTTCACCGAAAGTCATTATCATGGTAATGGGGAAAAGCCAAACACGGAACTGGCTGATAATAGCCCCTTATCAGCAGGAGTAGGAGGAGAAGAAGAAGAAAGTGCATATGCAAAATTTGTTTCCAATAATTTGCTAATTATTAACCTTTATTTAGGATAATAATGGCCTGTTTCTTCTCTCTATCTGCCCATTCAGAAAGGAGAATAGAAACAAGGTGTCTTTTATTACGAAAGCAAATTAGCCAATAATTGATCACACCCATTAGATGATTTTACAGATGATTTAAAAGTTCAATACAACGGTTATGATCAAAACTAATTTTGTAGTTTTTATTGCTACTTCATTATCCATAAAGGATCAGTCTTCTTCATAATAGAAAGCCAACCCATGTCTGGCGGCTCTATATTCATTTGCCAAAGCATTGCTATTATCTCTCCTCTGTGATGAATCTCTTCTATCACGACATGAATTAATACATCTTTAATCCTAGATGTTCTTTTTATACCATCAATATTTATTCTCCAAACTTTCCTGTCAAGATCTTCCAATTTTATATTAGATAGATATTCGTCGACTTTTGAGACAGTCCTTGAATTATATTCAATTATTGAATTCCATGTCTGGTATTTGGAGTAATTAAATGGCCTGTTAGGATCCTCTAAACCTTGAATGGAGTAATTAATCC
>JAJNBK010000009.1 GCA_021155845.1 Nitrososphaeraceae archaeon | reverse complement strand
ACGCATCATTCAGTACAACATTATTAGATTCTAACTTTTATGACATATAAGATATATTATATCTTCATATTATGTACAATACATAAAAATATCATCATGAATGACTACATTACTCCTGACAGGGAACATTCTGCTCTGCTTATTATTGATGTTCAGCGTGATTTTACTCTAATGGGTGCTACAGCTGAAATACCAGGTACATTGCAGGCTGTACAATACATTCAGCGCTTAGTTCATGTCTATAGAGATGTCGCAGACGAGCTATTGAGAATGGAAAGCAAGTGGTTATTCCTGGAAGTGATGGTGCTGAGTTGATGGATGAACTCAAACCCTCGCCTGCTATTAGATTGGATTCAAGTCTATTGCTTTCTGGTCATCTTCAGCAAATTGGAACTATGGAATGGATAATTGGATGTAACTTTCCTAACTGTCCTAGAACAACCATCTATGAAGCAAGTGAACGAGATTTCAGAATTATTTTGGCCAAAGATGCTACATCGCTTATCTACAATATAGGATTACAAGAGTTAGAAAATATAGGTGTATTGTTGATGAACACTGATGAATGTATAGCATGGCTTGTTGGAACTTCTTATTCGAAAATTCAAGATAGACAATAATAGCAGAAGTAAGCAAGTAAAATGGTCCTGAGTAATTTTATGGAATTTATAAATTGTATGTATGAGAGAGATAAATTGTATTGTCATCTGAAAACCAATTCAAATGCGAAGAATGTGGAATGGTATTTAGCTCTCAACAAGAGCTTCAGCAGCATGCTAACAAGGAACATGTTGGAACAGCATAATCGCGTTTTGTTGAGTGTTGAGAAATAAATATTTGAGCTATCAGAATAGTGTAGAACAAAAGTATTAGATTAACCAGTAAATTACTCTAGAGAAGTGGGATATAGTATTGTCTTGACAGTAGCAGCAGCAGAAGTAGAGAAAGTAATCAAATGACGACAGCTAAGACGGACGAAGAACGTTGGGTTGTAGAGCAGCAGTCAGAAGAAGAATGGGATTAAATGGACAGTACTTCATCTAGTCAAGTTGACAGATATATTCTCTGCAAAGGTAGACCTAAAGAATTTGAAATGAGAAGAGAAGAAAGTAAGAAGAAGATGTAATCGAGTTTATATCATGGCAATCAGTTATTCATTATAGTTAGATGGTATATAGAGATGGTTTATGATATTCTTATACCTATTTCTAAGTGTCACGTCTGTTACTCCGGCTGCATCTGCAATATATCTCTGTATCTTATTTTCGTCTGTTTTAAGACAGGACAAGTAAAGTACTGCTGCTGCAAGTGCCATAGGATCTTTTCCAGCAGATATACCGCTTTTAATGATATCATGCATAATATCTATTGCTAGACGCTTTGTCTTCTCGCTTATCTTTGCATTGTTTGCAATTCTGATAATACATTTTATTGGATCTATCAATGGAATTTTAAGATCAAGTTCCATGATCAACAGTCTATATGCTTTTGCTATGTGTCTATGTCTGATATTGCTAATTGCAGTAATGTCTTTTAATATTCTTGGAAATCCCATTTCTCTGCATGCTATGTAGAGAGCTGCAGCTAACGTTGCAGATATCGATCTTCCACGTACTAATCCTCTTTCATGAACTTTTCTATATATATAAGCAGTCTTTTCTATTACTGAATCCGGCAATCCAAGTTTATCCTTTAGTCTGTCAAGTTCACTAAAGGCTTGTATAAAATTTCTTTCAGTAGAAGTATGAGCTTTTGTTCTAAAGTCCCATGTCCTTAATCTATTCATTGTAAAACGCATAGCCGCATCTATTTTACGTCCACTAGCATCTTTATCTTCACTTCCAACCATTGTAGCAAGTCCTCTGTCGTGTCTAGCTAGAGAGGTAGGCATTCCTGTTCTACTTCTTCTGTTATTGTTTACTTCATCAGTAGTAGTAAAGCTACGCCATTCTGGACGAGTCTCCTGAATATTATCTAATATTACCATACCACAATTCCTGCAAATGATTTCGCCAGATTCTGGATCTGTAACCGAAGTCTGATCACTATTGCAAGTTGAACATATGATTGAAGTTCGCATTTTAGAGAATGTAACATTAAAACGAGCAGTATAATCTGATTAAAGCTACTAATAATAGTTGCAAAATTATCAAGTACAAGAGTAATTATAAAGAAACTCTATTACATTAACGGTTACAAACAGTATATAGGCAGTATAGAAACAACATTAACAATTACAGCCGCTACCCTAATATCTATTGGAAGAGGAGAAATGATGATTTCAACTTAGATGAGTATAATCAAGACATATTTCCTTGTAATAACTGCAGACAGAAAGGAGATAAGTGATACATATGTGGTAGGGGGTAGTAGTAGTAGTAGTAGCATAGTACATCTGACATAATATTATAATCGCATTATATCTCATATAGAATGAGTGAAGGAAATGAACATCAGAATGAAATAGATAACTCTATCAATTGCCAAGTAATTGCTTCTTTTAATACAAAGTATGATGATGGCTAAATTGATAGTTTGGTAACATCAAAAACTTTTGTTGTGATAGCTTTGTGCTGCAAATATCAGGCGAGTACAATTATTACATCTTAGCATTAATTTATTTGTTTATTTGGCTTTAGTGTAGCCATCCAATTACAAAATGGACAATAAACAATGCGATTCCATTGTATTGGTGTTATTGGAAAACTATCCGGCAGCTTCATCGACTCCCGAACATCGTAATAACGGTATTCCGTATTCTTTTCCCCTACTGGATATAGAGGAGTGTATTCATAATTGGGTAGGATTACATTGTATTTTATAATGCCATGAGAAAAGCAATAAGGACATCTGTATGGCTTGTTAAACTACAAATCATCATCGTAACCTATGAACATATTCTTGTTAGCCATTATAATTTCACACCGCTGGTTTAAGTTCGTCTTTGAACTTGAAGTCATTAACGTCAATACTAATGCAAATCATCAGCAAACTTAGAATGACACTATTAGAAATAAAACTTAGATATATTCTGGGTCATAAATTCATGTCAAATTTGTTTCACATCCCTCTGGGCCCATATCAATTTTAATTCGATCCCAAACATTTAATGAACAGTTGCATTATATTCAAAGAACAAGCGGCTATAACAATTGCGCTACAATCTAGTATACATAGAACAGAAGCAAGGTACAGAGTTATGCAGTCACAATTAGAGCTAATGTACTTTCTTGCCTAATACTTCTGTAAGTCGTTGTAACGCTGGTGATCCATCATAAATGTCTAGGCGTACATCTAGTATACAGAACTCTCGAGAATAAATATGTTCAGCAGCAGAGATTGCTTCTTCCAATTGATCTTCTGTTTCTATAACAAAACCTTTACCATGGCCTATTATCTCAGTAACACGACTATAATTCCAAGGTAATATATCATTGAATGGGCCATCAAGCATAGGACGCTCTGTACCGTACCCTCCATTATTTAGCACAATCACAATTGGATTTAATTTAAACCTAGCAATTGTTGATAATTCCATGCCAGTCATCTGAAAAGCACCATCTCCAACTATTACAATAGGACGAAGTTTTGGACTAGCTAGCTGAGCTCCAATAGCTGCGGGAACAGCAAAGCCCATTGAAAGATAGTAGGCAGGAGATAAAAACTCTGTCTGGCCATGGATCGTTAAATCAAGAGCTCCAAACAAAGAGTCACCAACATCTGCTATGACAATTGTATTATTGGTTATAGAGAAGTTAAGACGTTTAAACAAATGCTTTACAGTTATTTTCTTATCTTTTGAAAGTAAGAAATACCTCTTATCCTGAGCATTATGACTATTATTATGCCGTTTTTGAATGCTCATGATAAATTCTCTCTTTTTCAAGGGTGCCTCTATCAGACCATTAAGAAAATCTTGTAAAGGGACATTCTCAAATATATGGTGTTTAATTGATAATTTTTCGCTAGTTACATAGATACTTCTAGATTGTTCTATCGGTGTAGGAGATATACCAAAATTAATATCTGTCATTAGAGCACCAAGTAAAATCAAACAATCACTAGATTCAACATATTTCCTAACTGATTCATATCCCATAGCTCCTTCGTATACTCCAAGATAATAGGGGTGATCCTCACTAACTACTGATTTACTTAATACCGTCGCTACAACAGGAATATTTGTTTTGTCAATTAATCGGAGTAATACACCTTGTAATCCAAAGCGATGTATCTCTACTCCTGCAATTATGACAGGTTTCTTTGAAGAATTTATCATTGTTGTTGCTTCTGATAGTGCTTCCTGCATAGAATGCATGTCTGTTCCATACTCCTGTTCTTCTACTAATTTGGTAGTTTCAGGATATGATTGAGATACCGTCTTGAAATCCTTAAAAAACTGCTGAATGTATATTGGCGCTGACACCATGTCCCGTGGTAACTCGATATATACTGGTCTTTTGTATCTGATGGCTGAGGACAATACTTGATTAATATCTTTTGCAGCAGTAGTTGGATTATTTAACAGAACGGAATCAATAGTTACGTGTTCAAAGATCCTCTGTTGAGTATTATAGTCTTGAACTTTATGATGAAGAAATGGACTCTTTGTTCTTTCCTTTATTCCTGGTGCACCAGATATTACTACGAGTGGAGATTTTTCAGCAAAGGCTTGGGCAGTAGCATTAACAACCTTCAGTCCGCCTACACAATAGGTTACACATACAACACCCAATCCATTAACGCGAGCATATGCATCAGCTGCAAATCCCGCTCCTTGCTCATCACAGGTATTAATGATCTTAAGTTTATTGTACTGGCTTAACTGTTGGTAAAATCCAAGTGCAAAATCGCCAGGCACACCAAAGATATGATGAACACCATGATCGTAGAGTGATTGAATTAGATAACCGCCAACAGTATTCTGAATTTCAGACATTCTTACTAATGAAAGATCAAACTATGTAATAAAATTAGATCTGTTATATTGAAAATACATAAAGCTAAGAATCTTGGTATAAGATAAATAATATACAATATCACTATTCTATTATGACTATATCGAAAAGAAAAGTAGTAGTAGAAAAGAAAGTAATACTCACATTGACGTTATTTGCAGCACTAATTAGCTCTACTGCTAGCACACTGGTATTTGTGCTAGAACAACAATACAAATAAGCATATTCACACTCAGAGAAGAAGCTAAAAGATGGGGAAGTAATGACACAGGACTTGGCAGATGACGCAGTAACTGGCGATAAAATTGAAGATAGCGCTGTGGAGTTAAGTGTTGAGACCAGGGCTGGACCACCTACTGCAATTGAACCAGGCGGTTCCGGTCAAGGAGTGGCAGAATGTGATGAAGGGGAAGTAGTAGTTTGAGGCGGTTTCGAAAGCGATATTGGATTTCCGCCCAACACAAGCGAACCCGATGGAAATCTCTGGGTTGTAGAGGAGAGAAACACAGGGAATACAGAGTTAGCTCTGATTGCAGTTGCTTTATGTAGACAAATAACATCCTAGTCTACAGTAATCTTTCTTCCTTTCCTTTTCTGTTTGTACAATTTAGTAAAACCTAAAAGTCTGAAATAAAATAGTTTAAGAAACCTTTTATAGAGTCAAATTATAACTGTCTATAGTAGACTGAGCTGACTGATTATAACGAAGAAAACAAAGAGAACTACCACTATAAATTAACGCTAAAGATCCTTATCTTATCAATTATTGTCACAATAATAATTGCAAATTCTATAATAATTTTCTCAGACTTGGACAACAGACATTTCACAGCTCTTTGGACTCTGAATATTACTGCTGCTATTGCTTCAAGTTTAGGTATAATTGCAATATATAGACATGGATTTTATGGACTTCACGGTAAATCATATTTGTTTCTGACGCTTGGTCTTATTTCTTGGTTCTTTGCAGATTTTACTCTTTTATATTACTATTACGCATTAGGTCTAGAAGAGCAAAAACTTGTATCTGTGGTAGATGGTTTATGGTTTGTCGGATATGGATTTCTGTCATTACATTTGTTTATTATACTTCGATCCTTACATAATATAATTAAACAGAGAGCTGTCATCATAGTATTAATTATTTCACTGCTGTTTGTTGGTTATAATGTTCACATTTTACTCTCATCAGAAGAATTTATTGTTGAGTTCGACTTTATGGCTTTACTTGTCACTATTGCCTATCCTATTTTAGATTTGACATTAATCGTTCCTTCAGGGGTAATACTGATAAGTTTACGGAAAGACTATCAACAGTTTATTCCTTGGTTTCTTTCTTCATTATCTTTGTTGATTAACGCAATAGCAGATGATGGGTATGTACATGATTTTGTAAGTGGAAATTCACAAAATCTATGGATCTGGTATCTATTCTACGTCACAGATTTCATAATTATGTCAGGTGCTTTATTTTGGTATAATAGGTTCCATATTTCTTCGAGTAAATTAAGAAGAAAGATAAGAATCGAACCATAGATAAAAAAAGAGAAGCATAATAAGTGCTTCTTTGACAGGCTAGTCATTGTTATTTATTAAGTGTTCGTTTGTCGATACTGACGTATTATTGTCAATACTGCTAAATCTGATTTCTCAATATTATGAATCTACTGACGGCGACTATTGTGTCGTATCAGTAGTAGTTGTTGTTATCCTTATTGTCGTCATTATTGTATTACGGGGCATAAGATAGCCAATGTCAATTAGCATATCTTTAACGTCTGCCACATTATTCCAATACTCTACAGTTTGACCATTTGCTACACTGAAAAGGTCTACCTATCTATGAGTAATCTGCTTACCAGTAGGCGGAATTCCAAGGTACTCACCTTGATGAGTTGCATTCCAAGTAGTTAAAATAATAGCCAAGCCACCACTCATAGTAGCTGCAATTGGTCCTAAACTCTCAAAAGTACTCATAATTCTAGATGCTCCTCCTTAGTCTAGTTGTCGGATCTATGCAATGACTAGTACCTTGATACTTCTGTAGTGGTATAGTCCTATATATGGTAACGCGTTTGAATATACATGTTCCAAAATCATAGTATAAGCAAACGTGCAACTTTTATTAGGGAATAAGCTTCTTCAGACCATTAATATCGATTTAGTTATTGCTATCATTCTTGTTTTATTGGGTTTTGTAGTTGGATTTGTAGGCGGAATGGTTGGAATTGTCCTTGGAGTATTGCGACTTGTATTTATCATTTTAGGAGTTGAATCTTCATTCTCCCCTTCCTCTTCTTCTTCTTCAGTAAGTGTTGCTGCCGGGACTAATATTGGAGTAAGCACTTTTGGAGCGGCTGCTGCTGCTATTAGACATTTTCGACAAAAAAACATCTCTCTTCAAACGTTTTTAATTATGGCTGCCACAGGTTCTACTGGCGGTTTCTTTGGTTCCGTCTTCACAAAATACATTCCTGTTACTCTGTTACTTGGTCTTATAGCAATAATAGTCTTGTATGAAGCATTTGTATTAATTAAGAGTTCAAGAAAGGAAAAGGACGAAGAGATGAGAAGAAGCAATAACAACGAAGAAGATAACAACAATTTGGATCTGATTCATGGTCCTAGTAGTGCTCTTCGTTCTAGTCCTTCTAGTCCTTCAAATATTTCAGGAGTCCGTAACAAGCAATTTATTTTTACTGAATCGTTAATAGGATTTGGAATAGGATTCGTTGGAGGACTTGTAGGCTTAATCATTGGAAGTATACGTTTGCCTGCAATGATTTCTGTATTAAAAATGGAAACCAAAGTAGCAATTGGAACAAATTTAGCGGTATCATCTTTAACTGGTGCATCTAGTTTGGTTGGACATCTAATTAACGGAAATGTTGACTTTCTGATAATGATCACAATGGGTCCTGCTGCAATGCTTGGAGGATACATGGGAGCGAAATATACCAATAGATTCAGTGAAGGAAGTTTGAAACTGATTATTGGTATTGTATTGATAGTAGTAACAGGGTTTATAATTTGGCGAATATTCTATGCAATTGGCTGATGCAGAAATCTGCTTTATGGCCTGACTATAGCTAAGAAATAAGAGTTCTAAATTAGGAGTGCTAGGACAGCGAATCCACCGAACCCAGACCAACGACTACCTGATTTGTATTCTTCATAAACGATGAGTATGGGACCTAAAATATCGTCAAATTTAATTCATAAACCACTTGCTAGAGACTTTGATTGTAGCTTGGATTTATCCACTCTATAAAACTAGCGTAATTAAGAGAACGAACATCATTCAAGTAATTTGGAAGTATTTTGACAAATTTAAACCCAATATCCAATTCGAATGTTAGAACAAGATCTTTTAGTTCCCCTTTCATCACTTTCTCAGTATATTCATATGGAGACATCCTGTCTGCGTATTCAGTGTAATTGAATAATCTTCCACCTCCTATCATCCTCCTTAGATTTAACTTCGCAACTAATTCCTTCCATCTGTGAATAATCATGCCTCCGATACCTTCATGTCTGTGTTTTGGATGGGTAGATATATCTGCCAAATATAGACTGTCTCCGCTTGGAATATGAGTTATAAATAAACCGTCTGCAGTAATCTCTTTCCATGTATGTTCTGCATATTCAGGATTAAGTGAGACTATAAGAGTACTGGCAGAACCGACTATAGTACCATCTGGTTCAACAGCAACAAATTGTCCTTGTGGAAAAATGCGAAGATGACTCTCAAGCTCTTCTAAACGCCATATATTTCCATAAGGAGCAAGATACGGATATGATTCGGTCTGCAAATTGACTATTTTAGAAATGTCCTCTGGCTGTGTGTTTCTAACAATAACTCCCAGATCACGCAGATGTAATGAATATGACATATCTATGTATATCCATAGTCACTATCTTGAAAGATATAAGCTTTGTATTATTTTTTGACGAAAAGAATATACTGTTAGATAAGTCTTCATACTAGTAGATTATATGGCGCCATATAAATTGGCAACTCTATTAATAGTGAAAAAAATGAAAATGAAAAGCGAAAAGAAAAGAGAGACTGGGGTATGGAAGATCAAGCGTTTTACAACTTTATAGAATCCTTGCATATTTTTTATTCGGAGCTTAGCACCAAATACATGAAATATTGTAATATCCTAAACAGGAATGCTGATAATCTTCTCTTTTGAATGGTTTTCTGCTTAACCTTCAAAAACAGAACACATTTCTCGCACTTTGCACCAAAGTCAGTTATATTCCAAAATGCCTTGGAAGTAAGATAATTTAGTTCACCACATTTCTTGCACGTTATTAGGACCATATAAGGAATATTCAGAAGATACTTTATCAAGGACGGTAATACTACATTACCATTGAAATGAACATAGTCTTTTATATAAGAGACTTAAAAATTACAAAAGATTTCTGAGACGGGACAAGATTACATAAGTATATCTTGATCATTTGCTTTACAGTTTTCTATCATCGCATAATACTAAACTACGATCACATTTGTCCCATTGGTCAAGGTATCAAATGCAGGCGAAAACTTCTTCCCAATCTCACGAAGTTCATCTAATTGTTCCTTCGAAGCAGAACCACTCTTTATATTAATTTTTACTCTGAATTGATGGACACCAGGCCTTACATCCTTAGATATGCCGCTAAAACCTCTCATGTCAATGTCGCCTTCTACATCGATCTTGATACTGTCGAGTTGGATCCCTTTGGACGTACCATGAGCTACCATAGTTTGTGTCAAACATGCGGCCAACGCACCCATACAACCCTCACATACGGTAGGTCCCTTTCCGTCTCCTAAGAGCTGAACTGGAAAATCATATTGCATCTTATATTCGGTATTTCTTACTACATTTTGGCCTCCTAAACGAAAGTCTTTGGAGGTAGACATAACACTAAAGGCGCCATTCCATTCCGATCTTACAGAAAATGTCACCTTTGCCATTTCTGTATTGTTTCGCATAGTTTCGATTGCTGTGTTTATCATCTGCGTATTTAGTCCGTTAAAAATATTGGACTCTTCACCATTCATATGACAAGAATATTAAGGTCTATAGACAAAAAACTTAGTCTCCCGTCCTACGGCTTGATGGTCGTTGTATGTCCAATCCAAGGGGAGACAAAAGCATACCACAATAAGAAATCTCCAACTCATTAAATGTTTTTAAAATTGGCTAATTGAATCTCTTCATTGATACTTCTATTACCCTTATTACAAACACTTAAAATAGCTGCCACTTTGTAATCCAAATCTATTTAAATCACCATATTTCATAGAACCCGTTTGAATAGGATAACAAAGTTGTCATTACCTCTGTCCTTGTTGATTATCTCCAGTGTGGCAGTTTTACCTCATTTTGGCACAGATTTATTAGCACAGACTCCTCAGCCAAGTGTTAACGAACAGGGTACCCTGCCTTTGGACGGAGCCGATTCGATTTATAGCGCTAATAAAACCAAGTTCTTAGGTTCAAAAAATATATCATTAACTCCTTACCGAATGACAGAGGAACATTCCTCTGACCAAGGATTCCTAAAGGGCGTAGGTAATATTACTAACAATCAGACTTACATAAGCACTCACTTATCTGATGAATTAATCCAGAGTAGAGGTAATGGGACATTTGAGACTCCAGATGGACAAAGTATTGCTTGGAT
>JAJNBK010000008.1 GCA_021155845.1 Nitrososphaeraceae archaeon | reverse complement strand
ATCAACATTGCCAATATTATACTTTTAAGCGAATTCTTACTGAGTTTTTGGTGAAATTCTTTGTTTTGTCCTTTATTTGACATTTTTTGGAGAGTCTATGCTGCATACTGATGTTCGTTAACTGACATCCATACTCTAAATTGTTTTTCTGGCTATTGATAAAGGGAGGCTGATTGTAAATGTAGCTGCTTTCCTGCTTCAGCATAAATTAGTTGTAATATGTTACTCTTATATCCACTAGTATAATATGCATTACTATTCTGAGTACCATCCCAACATCTAATATCAAATCTCTTGTTTATCAAATATGTTAACAAACTGGCAGTCTGGTCTGATTATTATAAAATATTATTCGACATCCCATTCTTCTATAGAACGGTCAATCCCTCCAATATTTACAAACTGTGTCATCTCCTTCCTATTTTGACCTTCAGAATATTGTTCTGCTTTTTCTTTTGAATCGAATACCTTATCAACACTTCTAGCCTGTAGTTCCTCAACTTTGGCCATGACTACCCATATTTTCATGGTTAATTACCCATTATTTTCTGTATGTATAGTTGATTGTTGGTATCCCAATATGTCATTCCCCAGTATAACCATTCTGTATCCTATTAATTCTAGTTGCCATCTGTGCTTAGAAATAATTACGGTTTATGATTAAACACTCTTTTGTTTAATATCTTCTGTGTAAATTTGACTATGGTAGACTCCAACGATTTGGAAGAGGGGAATGAATTTGCTGGGTATAACCAATACATAGGATGCAAGGAGTATGACAGAACAATCATGAACAAGCTCAACTCTCTTAGGAATCTCAACCTCATAACCCAATCCATACAACAACAAGATCAATTAAATCAAATTACCAAAAAATCTCCTAGATCTAAAAGAATTATGTTAGTGGAAGATGAAGACGATATAGTACTGTTGTTTAAAATGATATTAGAATCAGATGTAGGACTAAAAGTAGATTCATACACTGAACCTTTTTCTGCCCTGAATAATTTCAGGTCTGGGCAATATGACCTAATAATGATCGATATTGCTTTGCCTAGAATGAATGGGATTGAACTTTATTATAAAATCAGGAAACTAGACAATAAAGTCAAAATATGTTTCCTAACAGCAGGTGAGATGTATTATGAAGAGATTAGAAAACAAGTGTTCCCAGAGTTAGAAGCAAACTGCTTCATTAGAAAACCTGTCGCAAATGAAGACTTGATTAGAAGTGTCAAAAATATACTAGAAATTCAATAGTTCTAGGTATCTAAGAGAAAGTTTACGAATTATCGCCTGTGGGTCTAGTCTACTAATTTCACGCCCATTGAATTTTGCAACCGCACCAGACTTTGTAGGATCCTAAGTTATGTTGAAATATCGGATCCGGTTTTCCTATACTTTTGTAATGCTTTAGTAATGAAAACTATATCTTCAATGCTTTTTACAAACTTTTGAAGTTGAATCATATCCTTCGATTCCTTACTTTCGGCCACAAGAAAATCTGTTGATAGTTTGTTACTTCTAGATTTTCACTGTATGTATCTATATTTAGAATAGAAAAGTGTTCCCTGAATATATTACATACCCCTCCTAGTCAGAAATCTGTTTTCTCTTATATTCTACTTCTAGTAGTAAAGTATCTATTCTATACGACCTTAGTTATAAAATGACTTGTCAATATAACAAATAATAATCATCTCTACAATAATTGCAATTTATGTACATAATCCGAAAAACGAGTTTTTACCTTTAATTACATTACCAATGAGGATTATACTTTTGAAGATAATCTTTGCCTTTATTGGTTATAACATATTCCCCAACTACATTTACCACAAGAAGTTTTAGTTCGGTGAGAAGATTCATCCAGATTCTAACCAACTGCTCATCATTGTCAAATCGTTGGATTAAATATTCTTCATTTTTTCCTTCAGATAAACATTTCAAAATGAATAATGCGGACTGCATCTCTGACAGGTTATTTATATAGGAATTTTTTGTTGTCCTCGTTTTTCCTCTTTCACTCTACTTGACCCTGCAATTTACCGTCAATACTGAATAATAATAGACTATTCATGCAATACTTTTACATAATATCAGATTATGAGCTCAGCCAATCAGCTTTAAGTATAAGGCTTCCTAATATACTAAATAATAAGCCTGGTTATACATTTTTAGTAACAGATAGAAATTTGGACTTGGTGTCTGTACCAATTAGAATAACAACTACATTGTTTTTCCTATTTGGTTCAAGCCTGAGCTAAACCCTTTACTATAAGTAGTATAGTTCTGCAACATATTTTAATATTTTGCCACTCAAAATCATATATCAGTACAAAGTTAATGGCTTTGGATTATTCTCTTATCCAGTACGTTATCTACGTTAGACAACAAATCTCATTCTTGGTGGATGAGTTAGGAGTGGTAGTGCTTCAACTACTTTAAATAACTTCAAAGGGCTATAATATACAAAGTGAATGTATAGAATAAGAATTATTCAGTTTTATAATGACTCCAAAATATCTTCAAAAGGGATATGATTATAACCGGTGTCGCTAACAGGATTAACTATCGCAATAACGGGCAGCCGGAGAGGATCGGAGCTGGCTCGTATTGTAGAAAATTTCGGTGGTAAATCATATGTTGCTCCAACAATAGGAATTGACGCAAGTATAGAGACCCCTGATGAAGCCATTGTCGAATTCATAAAAAAGCTAACAAAACAAGATATCGATTATATGATCTTTATGACTGGTCCCGGAGTCTTCTCTCTGATGTCTATAGCTAGGAATTATAGGATGGAAAAAATCTTGCTTGAAGCTTTACAGAAGGTTAATGTTGTTGCAAGAAGCTCAAAACCTGAGATGGTGTTGAAAAAATATGGTATAAAGGTAGATCTGGTTCCACAAGAAAATACAGCCCAAGGCATATTAAAGCTACTTAAAAATATAGGAATACTAGGAAAATCTGTTGCTATATTATGGCATGGTGGATACCAAATGCAATTAAAAGAGGAGCTATATAAAGGAGGAGCAGCAAAGGTAATCGAAGCTTCTACTTATCGATATTCTCTCGAACTCAAAAACGACGGTGCTTCAATCCTCAAATCAATGGGATTTAATTATCTTGATCCACAGGTAGAAATGGTAGTCAAACTCATAGAGGACATTAAAAGTGGTAGGATTGATGTAATAACTTTTACAAGTCCTCCTTCCGTGCATGGTCTTTTCAAGATAGCCAATATTAAACATACAGAAAGATCATTAAAAGAATCTCTTAATACCAACGTAATTGTTGCAGCAGTAGGCCCATCTACCAAAGAAGCAATAGAAAGAAATGGGGTTTTTGTAGATGTTATGCCTGAAATCTATAAGATGGGCACAATGATCAAGTCTATCAGTGATTTTGTAGTTCGAAATAATATTTCAAAAAACAAGGTCTGGAATCAAAATCTCAAATTAAATAAAATTGATAACTTTAGATTATACGACCCTTGAAGCAGAAGGAAAAATTATCAGAAGAGAAAAGGAAATTTAATTGTCAAAAAAATAAGAGAAAAGAAAAGAAAAAAGTTGGTTTAATATGTATATTCCTCTACTATATTGCTCACCTCGTCTGTTAAACTGATGATAGTTTGCCTTGATGTTCAAATACAGTTGATGGCTCAAAGAATGGGCAGTTAACTACATGTTTCCCACCCATGGCAGGTACTACTGTGATTAATCCTGTCGCTTGCATAGCAGCAACATCATGCATATTTTCTAAAATGCGGGCCTTTGACGAGTCTTTCCATTCAATGAATGATATTCTCCACATTGGACTATAGTTAGTATCATCTGGGTTTGCTGCACCGATGCCTGATTGGAATCCCATGGGGCCTGAGCCTCTAATTCCCTTACCAAATTGTAGTAGATCTACCGCTATAGGAGTAGTAGCTATTAATTCGTCTGCTTGAACAAATGGAACTCCCATCATATTTGCAGGCATCTCTGGCGTAGCGTCTGTAACTATGTAATAAATTGTCTTGCCATCAGGTCCCCATCCTCTGTGAGCAACGAAAGTTACTGTCATCTTGCTAGTATCAATAGTTAGTACTTGACCTTCCATGTAAGGGGTGTCATCAGTAATATTCTTATCTTGCTTGATCTTTAGAGAACCCCCTTCCCATTTAATAGCAGGATGGTTTACGATTGTGTCAGTCTTTGTAACGGTCAGACTTCCATTTTGCTGCGAAGCCATTATATCTTGAACTGATTTTATCTCTTTTGCTGCAACACCTTGATTCCACTCTACCATATTTACTTGCAATAATGGACTATATCCCTGGTCACCAGGTTTTGCATTTAGAACAGGCAGTTGAAATCCAAATGGTCCTTGACCAGGAATACCATTTGTAAATATATATGCCTGTCCACGAGCTGCTTCTGGGGTTTTTGCTATTATCGGCGCAAAGTTGACCTTAAAGCCAGTTTCATTTGCTATTTGAGTAGCTGTCTGGTTATCTGATGCATCTGTTGCAATAAAGTATACTTCATTCCCATTCTCATATCCTTTCATCAACGGGATATCAAGGGCGACATTTGCCTGTGATAGCTTTAACACTGATCCAGGACCTTCAGCAGCTGTAATGTTAGCGGAAGAGGATGCGGCTGCTGATTGATTAGATGATGATGTGGATGACATTGCTGTATTGTTTGTCTCCTGTTGCTGACCAAAACTTTGTGAATTTGAAATTGATGGTGCCAGAAGAACCAAGTTAACTAAAGCCACAGTAATCAAGAAATGCAAATTCTGACAGTTCTTACAATTCTTAGGTCTACTTCTATCTGTTTTCATCTACTAGGGAAATATTTGGTTTCTATAAATCTTATTCCTACAATTCAACAATGTGAGCTTTAATGGTTCAAGATACGATTTAACTATAGTATAAAACTAGTCTTAGCTTTTAAAATATACATCCTCTAAAATGTATTACATACTATTGACTACGCCCAGATGCCACTAGATAATAAAATCCTAATTATCCAGCAGATTTTACGTCATTATTACTGCTGTCATATAATTCTGTCTTGGGATGAAATGCCACCCATTCAAACCAAAATCCTTCATCAAAAGATAGACGTGTAAGTTGTTTTCCTTTCATCTGTCCACTAATAGATTTCCCATCAAAGTTCCACATACTGTTTGTTTGTTTATCAACAAATTTTTTGTCTTTTATATTATAATTAAATTCCAGTGTTTGTCCATTTACTACAGGATCATATACTCGTGCCATAAATGGATGTAATGAGAGTAATACAATTGGTTTGCCATTCACTTGATTATTTATGACCCTTTTGCCCTCAATTTCTTGAAGCTTAAATGCCTTGTACTGACCTTTATTTTCAAGTCCAATTACGATTTCCTTTAGTCCAACTCTATCATCACTATTTGAAACTGGGAATAATATTTCTCCATTTGTATAATAATCTCCATATGGATCTGCTCCATAAGGTCTAGTAGAACCAGTGTCAGTAGAGAGTACTTTGGAATCTGGATACAATTGCTTCCATTCTTTCCAATATGCTACATCAAATGGTATCCTCTCTAATTTAATTCCTGCAAAGGTTCCACCTATTCCTTGAGCCATTGCTTGACTCCAAAGAGACTTGGTTGTTCTATCATACATTACAAGGTTGCTGTTATAGAGTTTACCTGATGTTCCAAATTCAAGTATCTGTCCGTCATTCATAGTTCGATTAAAAACTTGATTAGTAAAGCACAGAGGGCAGTAAGTTACAGCTACCGGAGTATTTCCTACCTTATCATTTACAATTTCATGCCATACTAAGATCTGGAGAGGATAGGCTCTGATATCTCCATTTATATTCAGACCGACAACAAGATCGGAATCTTCTAAAAACTCTTCAGCTTTCCGTATTTGTATGAATTTAGGGTTGTCAATGGAGGGGATGCCATCTGGTGGAGGACCGCCGTTTACTATCAGTTCTGGGGGAACTATATTCCTATTTTCTTCCTCACCCACAAGTGTGTATACTGGGTTAATACTTTCTGTATTAGTGGTAGAATTAGAAATAGACACTGAATTGATATCCATTCCCGGAATGAGAACAACCAGAGAAATACCAATTATAGATAAGGTAGCTATCAAAATTAACATCTTCCTATTCGGGCCCTTGTAGGATATTTTATTACCGCTCAGATTTCGACTTCCTCTTTCTTGTCCTTATTCTTATCATCCGTTTCTGCGGTATATTGATAGTTTAACTGAAAATGGCCATTCTCCGAACTATAATTTCTTTGATTTAACTCCTTCTTTAGTCTAAGTGCAGATAATCCTGCAAAACCAAATACTATTGCTAAGCTTATGTATGAAAGTACTCTTGAGTATTCTATTAATACTATAGATAGACTGCTTCCAAAAATTGAAGGGAGCATGGATAATATTAAAAGCCAGCTACCACAACACCCCAAGGGAACAAGCGAAAAGAATGAAAAAAATGAACTAATAGCAGTACTACTTGACCCGCCACCGAAAATTCCTTTTCTCCTTTTATCTATTCTGCAGCCTAAACTTTTACTATAGCTTGCTAGGAAAAATTGTATTCCTACTCCTAAAGCTAGTCCAAAAATTACAATAGAATTTACCTTAAAAGCAGCATTAACAGCTGCAATAGCGGGAAGACTAGGCGTTGTGATAACAACTATTGCAAGATATATTGCCCCAGTAATTACACCTATGATTATTCCCTTTACAAATGATTTTTTGATATTATAACTAGAAAATGCTTGTTGAGAAGAATCTACAATTTTCTTCATGACATTGACAACTAATTAACCGAAATTCATCTATTTAGGTCGATACTCCAACTGTTAAAGAATACCTAGAACGCTTGAGGAGCATGGATTTAGCACGACAACACTATTTTAAGTATGAAAAAAGTTTAACGAAGAGCATTGCTTGTTACTAAAAGCTTTCCCAACGTTGTAAGTGTTGCGGAGATCTTGCCTCTTTCACCTTTTTCAACTTCTATTAATCCTAAACCAGCAAGGCCCTTGGAATCTTTTCCTCCTTGTACGTGGTAACTTAATAGCGGTTTTCCAAATCCTGACAGTTCTTCTAATTCATCTAGACTCCCGATAATTCCTCCGGCACTATCAATTGCTTTTAATATCTTAATCTTTGCTTCTGATATTATTTCACTATAACTTAGTTTGAGAACAGGCATTAATAGTGGAATAGTATGTGTTGAATCCATACCAAAAGCCTTAATACCATTTATAAATGCTGAAGATAATGCAGCACAACCAAGTAGTTTGTCTCCAGAGCTTATATTCATAAGTACTTGTTGAAATTCTTTAGCGTTAAGATTTAAAATTTCGTTTACTCTTTCCATGGTATCTCTAATAACATTTTCTTTAGTTACAAGATTAATAGTGGTTGGTAAGCCAAGTACACCACGAATTCTTTTTGAAAATTCCTCAGCTTTATTCTTGTCTGAATCAAAACAAATCATAACTAATTTGTGGACTGGAAAACTTCTTATTCCTAATGCTATTCCATCTTGACCATCCGAACCAAATGTGCTAATCTGAAGTGTTCTTAGATGTTGTGCCAATACCGTCTCATATATGTTATTAAGTCCATATTAATAAAAAATGCCTTCAACCGTTGGAATTTACCTTTAACTGTTAAAGAAATGGAAGAAGAAGACAAGTACTTAATTTGTCTTCCCACTGACTATGCTGTTAGTTGCCGATAGGCTTAACAATGGAGATTGTATTGATACAAACGAAGGCCGATATGTACTTTGATATGATAATAGGAATGGTTTTAGGAATGGTTGCCAGTCCTCTTATGATGAAGGCAATTAAATCTATTAAGCAAAGAAGAAGAGTTTCTAGAATGCTACACGAGATTTCCGACCTACAGAAAAACGGCAAGCTATCTTATAGGGATCAGGTATTATAATCATGATTATGAGAATAGTGCTTGTGATGACACCGGTACTGTTTCTATCATCTACGGTCCCAAATCTATTGATAACAGAAAATCATAATATTTTACTAAATCAAGACGTGTATGCACAGCTAGGAATATCTCCAGGGGAAATTCTATTGAATGATACAGGTAGTACTATAGATACTACCAACACTACAGCAGGTGAAAATAATACTAC
>JAJNBK010000337.1 GCA_021155845.1 Nitrososphaeraceae archaeon | reverse complement strand
TGTTTGACAGCATCACACAGTCATAGTCACATGCTGAAAGTATTTTGACCCCGAGCGGCATAGTATTGTATTTTAAGAAGGCGATTGACCCTTATCTTTGCTTTAACTAAACCATTTCACCCAGAAAAGTTCATTGCCGTCAGGAGCAGAATCTGCAAGATAATCTGGCGGTTTGTTAAGATATGTGCTATTAACCCTGACCATGGTACTTACAACATAATTAAAAGACTGAGGATTTCCTATAAAAGCAGGGTCGACATATACTTGAACTTTATTTTTAGGCATACCTGAAATTTTCGATAATGGAAGGGTGTAAGAACTATCAGTATTGTTAAAAATTGTCAAATACCAGCCATTCTTATTTTCGAAATTAGAATCAGATGGAAAATTGGGTATAATCACTGTATAGAATTGTTGTTGTTGTTGGTTTCTGCCATGTAAATTACTGGTATAATATATTAACCATAGATATACTGTCTCATACTTTTCATTTTTATTGGCATCTCCAGCTAGATCCATAGTCAATATCATTTTGCTGCCATCGTCGACCTTATTTACACTAGCAGAAATAATATCATGATAATCTCTGACTACAGGAAGTATCTTTGTACTGTATATACTAATTAGTTTCACATCTTCTGTGCTGTCTTCGATTCGATTACTGCTGCTGGGCTGTTGAAATATAATAGTTGTAATTATATTATTATATGGAGGTAATAATGAGATAATAGTATTTGTTGTTACCAAGAATGAAAATAGCACTGCTGATATAATAGCAACTAATAAAATTACAATAATAAAACTTTGCTCAGTATACATAGCTCTATTAACTTAGATCTATAGCTAGTATGTTCTAATGTTTTTTGTTGTTGATTTGATCTATTAGAAAAACATATATAAATTCTAATTTCAAAAACAACAGATATTCGTAGGCATTAAAACAGCGCATACGCTAGATATCATTCTCATGGAGGCGCTATAGCTTTAAAATGTGGCATAGACTATGCTGATCTATGCATTTGCATTCACTTTCTCTTCTGAAACAGCATTAGTAGGAATTTTCTGCTAGCGCATAGATTCTAACTATGGGTGCCGATGCGGATCTTACTCTTTTGATTTGCATTCATTCTATCACCACTAAATAATATATTGGAAGCTTTATACACTTAGGTAGACTTAGTAGACTTGAAGTATACAAGCTTTAACCATATGACCTATTGTACGAAAAGATATGGGGAAACTCATAACTTCCATTTATTCATTAAAATTAACTACCACCACTAAAAACTATTATCATTCATTCGATTGCTCTTGGTCATTGTCATAAATTTCTGGTTGATTATTATTATATCTAAATTCTTCTGTTTGATATGTATTATCATTCTTATGGGTTAATTTCTGTTTGTTAGTATTAGCTGATGATGATGGTAGTGACGATGCCCTAATAGATGCAGCTGCTGCTATAATCTGATTTGTCAATTCTGTCGTTAACTGATTGTAAAGCTTTTCAGCCTCTTCTACTATCAAAGCAATATAGCTATCGTCACTAATATAGGCAAATGGTTGTTGCTGTTGCTTTCGTCCTGACAACATTAACGAAAGATAGTTAGATCCATAAGAAGCAGCAGTAGTATTATTTGAAATATTATACAATACGGAATTACATGTTTCAGGGTTTCTTCTTAATGCTTCAATTACTGATGCAAGAGCGAATTGTAAGAGTAATTTACTATCTGTTAAAACACTTTTCACCTTTTCTTCAGCTTCCTGCTTGATTTTAAGGTATTCTTCATTATTGCTCTTAAATATGCTAACAAGATTTTCTATTCTTATCTGTTCATTATGTAGATGTTCTATCTCTCTTCTTTCTCTTTTACAAGATATACGATAAGAGGTCAAGGCTGTGATTGCTGTTTCTTAAATTCCAACCTATTTATCTCCTTTTTCAGCCTTTCATATCTCAATTCAATTTCTGGCAGGTTATTGTTTGCGATTTTAAGAAGATGAACTACTTGTTGCAGACTCATACCTGCAGCTTTAGATAATCTATATAAGTTTAGAAAGGGCTCAATATCACCTTTAGTCTCTTCATAAACCATACTCAGATTGTGTAGCTGCTTTAGCTTCCAATACTCTTTGTAAAATTTAGTTACCTCTGACTCTCTCAGGTCTAATTCAATAGCTACTTCTAATGGAGTCTTTCCATTAGAGAAGAGTTTGTATGCTTGGGTGGATAAAGATAGGTGTTGCTGCTGGTTTTTGTCAGTATCATTGTTATCTTGTTGTTTTATCACTTCTTTCGATCCTTCAATCTTCTCCCCAACTGCCTTATTCAAAATAGCTCCTATATCTCTAAATGACATCCTAACCTCTTTTGCTATCTCACGTATGGTTTTACCTTGATTGTAAAGATCTAGTACAAGTCTTTCTCTTTCTTGTCTTGTTATCGTTGGCATCTTCTTTTACTACTGTATCTAAATTATACTTTCAATATCTTAAACGCTTTTATCATCTGTTACCAATTTTGTTACCGTTACTAGTGCTTCGTTACCTCTGTTACCCTCTGTTTCCAACTGTTACCACTACACACTATTTGCATTCAGAGTGTCTGTAATTATACTGCCATATATGCACTATATATTATGATGAAAT
>JAJNBK010000007.1 GCA_021155845.1 Nitrososphaeraceae archaeon | reverse complement strand
AATATTCCAAAAAGGTCAATAATAATAATAATAAAATACTTTTTTTGTATTTTTTACTCTATATATTTAGGAACTAAACTAAACATATTCCTTTAATAAGGATAATATAAAATTACTGCTATAATTTAAAATCATTAGTATATGTGCAGAAATTGAGCTTGGTGCTTTTGGATTGTCAATCTCTTTTACAATATCTTAAACATGTCTATATATACGCTATTTGTATAAAAGTTTGAATTTAGTAGAATACAAGCGATGGAAGAGAAATATAATTTGGTAGCAACTGGTGGAACATTTGATGAGATACATGTTGGTCACTTGGCTTTGCTTTCAAAAGCTTTTGAAATAGGAAAGAAAGTAATTATTGGAGTTTCAAGCGATGCTTTCGCAAGTAGTACTAAGGGTAATAACACTTTACATCATAATTATGAGGAACGAATAAGTAACCTAAAAGAAAAAATTAAAGAGAAGTTTGGCAATGTCAGTTATGAAATTAGTAAGCTTGATGATGTTTATGGGCCAACAGTAATTTATGGAGATGTAGAAGCTATTGTATCAAGCACTGAAACAGCAATAAAGGGAGATCTTATAAATGATATACGTTCTAAAAATGGTCTAAAACCTCTTAATATTATTAGTGTTGATATGATACGAGCGGAAGATGGCTATCATATTTCTTCTACAAGAATAAGAAATGGTGAAATTGACTCCTTTGGCAAATTGTTAAAGAAAAATTAAGGAAGGATCAATCATTTTTGATTAATGACGTTTTATCTTAGATTGACCAGTTGTATGTTATAAATATGAGTACTTGTCATGATAATCCATTCGAATTCAGTTTCAGTAAAATCAGCACGACGATAAAGAATCTCAAAGAAGGTCTAGACCCTGAGAATCTTGCTTATTGGTATAAAAGAATAGAAGATCAAGCAATCGAAATTGTTCCCGCTCACTTAAAAAAGAAGATTCACTTCCAACAAGACAGAGTTCTTTGGATGAAATTTAAGATGGATATATCAAAACGCGCGGTACCCTATGTGATACAAGTAATTGAAGAATATATTCCAATAATGCCCTATTCTACAGGTCTGTATTTTCAAAAGGTTCAGCATATACTTACAGATGAAATGAATAAAGAACTATGCTAAAGATCAGGCGCAATGACAAGAATTCAAAACCTGAATTTGAAGGGTGAAGTATACATGCTTCTATCCAATCAAAATATGTATTAGCCTTACGAAACAATAATTTCCGTAACATAATTATCAAATTTACTTCCTATGACTGATCTTTTTTCTTTTAATACTTCTTCTATCAAACATTTTAGTCTCAGTGCAGTATTGTCATCTTTCAGTAGGACACTATGCGAGGATTTATCTTTTAGAATTAGAACTATCTCATTATTGACAACGGCAGCGATACCTGTAATCATAGTAGTATCATTTTTTTGAACCGCTATCAGACCGGCTAGTTTCTCTGCTTCATACTTATCCTCGCATTCAAATCTTACTGAAATTGCTATAGTATTTTCACCTTAAATTTCTTCATTATACATAAATTCCTTAATTATGTCTTTTGCACTTTCTCTGCGTTTCTTGAAATCCACTATAAAGGACTTGGAATCTTTTGCCAGATCGCTCTTGCATTCTCCACAAAGCAAGTTTCCACTCTTGCATTTAAGTAAACGTTCATCAGATTGTCTTTCTGTGTCAAAGAAATACCGTAGATACCAGAATACTGGACATCCAGTAGCGTTACCTCCCAATTTTCTTTGAAGCGCAACAGTAGCCTGTCCTCCTGTGAAAGCGCTGGAAACTTTTTTGTCTATAATTTCAGGATCATCTGTAGTAAATAATGCTGTTTCAGGTCTTGAAGAAGACATCTTGCCTGAAATTCCAAGACCAGGTAGAAACTTGCTGTGAATCTGAGCAGGCTTATGATATCCTAATCGTTCTGCTACATCCCTAGTCATTCTCCAATAAGGATCTTGATCTATTGCTGCAGGGATTAAGACTGGAGTTGGTTTGCCCTCTATTATCGAAGGTAAAAAACATGGAGCAGCTTGTATTGATGGAAATCCTATCATGCCTATGTTTGTAGAATTTGAAAAACCAAATACTGCCTTTGCAGTAGAGAAAGTAATTCGTTTGGCAAGTTCTGTTGCTATGGGATATAAATGTTTAATATGTTTTGTATCTACAATTATCTTCGTTTTTCTACGATCAAAACCAACTGCGATGATATCTAATATGTTCTCATAAGTATAGTGTTTTATCTCTTCCATTGTACGATCTTGACCATAAAGAAATTTTTCATCGTCTGTTAATTGAAATAGTAATTTAACATTAAATTTGTCTTGAAGATATTTTGTAAAAATCCATGGCAGCAAGTGACCCATATGAATCATTCCTGAAGGTCCCCTACCTGTATAAAGATAGAATTTGTCACCATTCTCATATTTGCTTAAAATCCAGTCAAAATCCCGATGTGAAAAGAAGTACTGAAGCTTTAACATTGGATGAATTTCTCCAATCAGATCTTTTACTTTCATAAGTATCTCAGGGGTAATGGTCTGTGTGCCAAAATTTTCTATCAGTTTATTGTAATCTATTTCACCTTCTACTTCCCAAGGTGTCACCTTGAATTCTTTATGGACGTTATTTTCAGTTTCACCATTATGACCGTTTGAAATAGGATCCACCATTAATTTTCAACTTTGACAATTTGACAAGCATTAAACGTTTAAAAAGTCTTCTTCTGCTGACAACTTTGACAACATTGAGTAATAATCGCAAGATTCATCCTATTGAGAGATCCTTGTTACAAGTACTTTCTACCAATGATAGGATATCTACTGAAAGGATTGCACATATTACAAATCTAAGTATTGATCAAGTAAGACGTGGTATAGAGTGGCTAAAGTTTAAGAATTTGATATCTTTCACTGATAGATCATTTACTATTATCTTGCCTGGTTCAGATATGGAGGAAATAGGAGTAAATGAATTACCCGAAAGAAAGCTCGTGAAAATCATAAAAGAAAAAGGAAAAAAGAATTTAGAAACAGGCGAGCATTATATTAGCATAAAGGATCTCTTCAAAGAAGGTTTTTTCTTCGATAATGATACCAGCTCTGCATTTCAACATGCTTTGAGAAACAAATGGATCGAACAACGAAAAACGTCTGTTGGCGAGAAAGAAATTGTTGTGACTAGCTTAGCAAACTATCAATCAGCAGAAGAAGAGTTTTTGCAGAAATTGAATGAGCAAAAAAAAATTCTAAAATCAAACCTGAATCCAGAAGAATTACAAGCATTTGATATGCTGAAAAAACGTCCTGGTTATGTAATAGAAAAAAAGGAGAAAACTGCTGAAATCTCTCTAACAGCAGAAGGTAAGCAATTGTTGTTAACAATGATAGATCAACCTGTAATGGAGGAACGAAGGCTAACCTCAGAAATGATAACTTCAGGGAGGTGGAGGAACATTAAATTCAGTTCGTTAGATGTAGAATCGCCTGTACAATCTGTATATCCGGGAAGAAAGCATCCATTAATGGATGTAATTGATGAAGTCAAGGAAATTTTTGTTGGAATGGGATTCACAGAGATCGATGGTCCCATAATCCAGTCTAGTTTTTGGAACTTTGATGTACTTTTTACTCCGCAGGATCACTCTGCCAGGGAAATGCATGATACTTTCTATGTTTCAGGAATAAAGGAGAATAGACTTCCTAGCGAGGATCAAATTAAAAAGATCTCTGAAACTCACAGAAACGGATGGAATTATGAATGGAATATTGAAGAAGCAAAGCGAATAGTTTTACGGACACATACTACCTCTGTTACCATAAATTATCTTGCTGAAAACAAACCAGAAAAATGCAGAATATTTTCTATTGGGAGAGTTTTCAGAAACGAAAAGGTATCTTATAAACACCTGATTGAATTTAATCAAGTAGAGGGAATTGTTACAGATCGAAACGTTACGTTGCGAGATTTAATGGGTTTGCAAATTGAATTTTATACAAAGTTAGGCATGAAGAAAATCAAGTTCTGGCCTACTTATTTTCCATATACTGAACCATCACTTCAATCGATGATATATAACGAGTCACTAGGAAAGTGGGTTGAGTTATTTGGAATGGGAATATTAAGACCAGAAATAACTTCATCTGTTGGGATAAAAAATCCAGTTCTTGCATGGGGAGGAGGATTAGAAAGGATTGCAATGCTGCGCTTTGGATTAAATGACGTTCGAGATTTATATCGCAATGACTTAAGATGGCTTAGGAGTGTTCCATTTTGCCAGTTGTAAACATCACTATGAGCTTGTTAAATAAATTCTTTCCTGGGAAAGCCCTTAATGAGATAATAGATTCTCTTCCCTACATAGGACTTGATATGGAAGGAATTGATAATGAAACGATTAGAGTAGAGTATAACCCAAACAGGCCTGATTTTGCGTCAGGTTATGGAATTATTAGGGCATTAAAAGGAATTCTGGAGATTGAAACTGGAATTCCAAAATTCCAATTGTTCAAGAATAATATTTACAAAATCAATGTAGAGTCATCGGTAAAACAGGTTAGGCCTGTTATTGTAGCCTTAGTCGCAAAGAAAATTGACGTGCATGATAACGAAGCAATCAAGCAATTAATTTCAATACAAGAAGATCTTCATAATGGCATAGGTAGAAGAAGAAAAAAAGCTTCAATTGGAATACATGATTTGGATACAATCAAATTTCCTATTACTTATAAAACTGTCTCTGATGATTTTTCATTTGTTCCACTCGGTATAATATCGAGTAGTAATACTATTAAGCAGATTTTAAATGAATTTGATAGTGGCAGACAATATGGACATATTCTGGAAAAATCAAATAGGTATCCTATAATTGTTGATGAAGATAATAATGTTCTATCCTTTCCGCCTATCATCAATGGTAATGTAACAAAGGTGACTCCTGAAACTAATAATCTCTTTATTGAGATTACAGCGAACAATCAAAAGACAGCAGACGATATTCTTGCTATATTAGCAATTACATTCCATGATATTGGCTTTGAGATTCATAATGTTTCTATTAATAATTCAGGAATGATACAGTTTACGCCTAAGATGGATACACTATCTATTGACGTGGATGTTAATTATATTAATAGTCTACTTGGATTAGAATTATCTAAGAAAGAAATTGTACTGTCTTTGAAGAAAAGTAGATTGGATGCGTATGCTGCAGATACAGATATTATTACATGTATCGTTCCAAGGTATCGAACGGATATACTTCATGCAATAGATATTGTAGAAGAAGTAGCAATAGGATACGGAGTCTATAACTTAAAACCTACAATGTCATCTTGGAATTCCGTTGGTCAGAAAAATTCCCTTTCAATTTATTTTGACATTGTAAGAAGAACATTATCAGGATTAAATATGTTAGAAGTTGTAAATTTTAGCCTTGTTAACAAAAAATCCCAATATGATCTTATGGGATTAAAAATACCTGATAATGTCCTATCGGTGGATGCGACAAAAAGTAAGGACCACGAAGTATTGAGAGAATCTATGATTCCGTCTCTATTACAATCACTATCTCATAATGTGCACTGGCAATACCCTCAAAAATTATTTGAAATAGGAAAAATTTTCCATCGCGACAATACAATCAAGGAATGCTGGAGCCTGGCAGCAGTTATTGCGCACAACAATGCGGATTTTACGGAAATAAAATCGATCATGCAGACATTCCTGAAAGTCGCATTCGACAAAGATGTTTTTACACAAGAAAATGCAAATTCCTTTTTTATTGAAGGCAGATCTGCAAGAGTCATTTTGAATAAAAATTCTAATATCGGAATAATCGGAGAGATCATTCCTTTAGCCATAGAGAATTTCAAAATTAGAGTACCAGTTTCGGCTTTTGAATTAAATCTATCACAATTGCTTGGAATATAGTTTATGTTTATATTTGTGAATAAATATCTGTAAATTGCATATTATTAGTGCGTGAGGTACGATTGAGGAATATGATTATTTCATGGTTCTCAATTTTACCCATACGCACTATATATGGCACCCCGTTAAAGAGAGTACACGAGGAGGAATACACGTGTGTGTATGGCTACCAGTGAATATGTGTGGGTCAGAGGCGGGGCACAATTTTATATATCTATAGATCTCCTAATTGTGTATAGATGAAGAGTTTGTTTGTGATTAAGGTAATGGAGATCTATAAAATATAAACAATTGCATATGATGATATTTGTAATTATCAGGATGGTACAAAATTATGCCTAACAAACTTCTTCGATTCTCATATATCTAGACTAGTTTTCTATCTACATTCATATCCGATCTGAGTATTGGAAATCCATTATAGAAAGATCATCACCATTTCACTATTAATTAGACAAATATGCAATCCTTATTTCCGATACAATGATGATATAGTATCGATTAATATGATTGGTAAATGCGATCAATGTGGACTGGAAAACGTTGAAATTTCAATGGTAAAATCGGATCGAAATAAGGATCTCAAACTCTGTAACCAATGCAAGCCAACAGATGGTGCATACGGATATTAGATAAACATAACAATGATCCGTTGTTAAAGTATTAATTGTGAAACTTTTACAAGTTAAGTGATTACTAATTGCAAAGAAAAGAATTAAAACAGAAAACTTATAGACGGTTTACAACCAATATGTTTAAGAATTGTAGTTAACAAATAAAAAGAAAGTTCTAAAGATACAGGCAATAACATTTGAAACAATACTATTATCTTTTATGTTTTCATGTTAAACTCTTATTGTTAAATAATACTTTTGGACGTAACTTATGGTTATGACGCTTTAAAATTCGTCAATAAGAATAATCGTTATTTATATTGTTTCAACTCATTAAAGGACATAATCTATTTTTCATTTTTTTAATTTATATTTATTTACCCTCTTGTATATTGTACGCCAGCCATGCGTATGACACTTTCAAACATTTTTTGTTGTGGATCGCTGAATTACAGTTGACTTGTAATTCCTACGATAAAAATAAAAGACATCTATTTTAAGTCATCAATTCGAATTTACTTAAAAAATTGAACCTATCATCTAATATTTTATATTTAATAACCTATTCTAGCAATGTTTAATGTTCTAAGAGATAGGTGTCTTAGGTTCATCTAACAATGATAAAAGATCTTATAAATAGACAAAAATTTCGTTAAAGTATATTACCTTTAAAAAACCTTTGAAAGTGCTCAAATCATTAGGTGTCGTAATGTGAAATTATTACTTAGAAGGAAGATTGGCCAATACAGAATACTATGAGATTATTGGGCCACCTATAGATTTTATATGATCCTCTACATATAATAATAAAAATGATTTGTGAATCTAATTTAGATCAAGTTGTGTCTTTAGATTCTTATACCTATTTCTGACGGTCACTTCTGTTACACCTGCTGCTTCGGATATCTCTGTTTGGGTTCTGCTTTCCCCCGTATTCATACAAGATAGATAAAGGACTGATGCGGCAAGTCCCATAGGATCTTTACCGGCTGAAATACCACTTCTAGTGACACTATGCATGATATTCATTGCTTGACGCTTTGTTTTCTCGCTGAGATTAGCCTTGTTGGCTACTCTAACAATACACTTTATAGGGTCAACCATAGGAATTTTATAATTAAGTTCGAGAACCAAAAGTCTATAGGTTCTTGCGATATCTTTACGTTTGATATTGCTAATCGAAGCGATATCTTTAAGTGTTCGTGAGGTTCCGCTCTCTCTACAAGCGATATATATTGCAGCTGCTAATACTGACGAAATAGTTCTACCTCGAACTAATCCACGCTCCTGTGCTTTGCGATATATATAAGCCGTTTTTTCAATTATCACATCTGACAATCCAAGCTTATCCTTTAGCCTTTCAAGCTCGCTGAAAGCTTGTCTGAGATTTCTGTCTGTAGGCGTATGTGCCTGTGTTCTAAAGTCCCATGCTCTCAATCTGTCCATCGTAGAACGCATGGAAACATCAATTGTGTTTCCGCTGGCATCTTTATCTGCTCTTCCTATCACTGTGGAAAGACCCATGTCATGCCTAGCTAATGAACTAGGAGTTCCTGTCCTACTTCTGTCCTTACCGTCGTCTGCGGTAAAAGCTCGCCATTCTGGTCTGCTTTCTTGAATCTTATCAAGCATTACTATTCCGCAGTTCCTGCAAATGATTTCACCAGATTCTGGATCTGTGACCATCTGTCCATCGCTGCATACAGAACATATGATTGAAGTTTGCATTTTTTAGAAAGTACAATATAAT
>JAJNBK010000336.1 GCA_021155845.1 Nitrososphaeraceae archaeon | reverse complement strand
GCATTTTTTGCAAATTCGTATCGACCAGTAATAACAGCATCATACATACGCATTAATTCATCATTTGATAATTTTTGCATATCCGAAAACCAGGGTTCAGTCTCAAATTTTACTACAGGTGATATGTAGTTATTCTTTCTGCTTTTTATACTACTATTTCTAAATATCACTACATTATAGTCATAGTCAATCAGATAAAAATACCTTTTCTCCTGTTTAAACATGCTTGACGTCTGAATTAATATCAATAAAAGACACTTGCATTATGTTATCAATATCTTACAACGTAATTATATATGAATTCTCTACCATTTGTTCTTGTTAAAGCATTTATTTCCTTGTCTAAATTTAGTTACTTGGTCAGTTAATGGGATTACTATAAGATCTTATTTTGCTGATTATCAGATTCTAATAATATTATCTCCAGTTATTATTAGTCTCGCTACTAGAATATCGTTCTCTTAAAATCATAAGAATAGTATTAAATTTGGCCTATCTAAAAATAGAGACGAAAGAGATAAATTGAAAGTAAATTCTTTTGTATCAATGAATAAAAGACACTCTGCAAATTACGCAATTTTATCTGGAATTGCGTTTTTAGCATTACTTGCACCATTTTTAATTGATGTCAACAGCCAATTTATACAGCAAGCATTAGGACAAGATACTGCCGCAACAAATACAACCACTACAGCAATTAATCAAACTGATAGGACATTAATGCCATTTGTAATCAATGTTACACGTAACACTAATGCAACAGGCACAGCAGCAGAATACATCGTAAACGTACTTCGTAATACTAATGCAACAAGCATAGCAGCAGAATACATCGTAAATATAACAACTGGCGCTAATGATACAACTACACAATAATAATATATCACAATCTTTTTTTCTAAAACAAAATTATGATATTAGTTAGAAATAATATTTCTTATACTTTATCTACTATCAATACATAATGAAGGCGATTTTTATATATCCCCAAGTGATTAGTAATCAATATTATCGAAATAATAATGTTATCTGATTATAGTATAAAGTATAAAGCAGTAAATATATCATGTTGTTTTGACGATTGTGTATCTTGTTTTAATATTTCAATATAGATATCTTTATCGGATTTGTAAGTAATGCCAAACTGCTGATGATATTATATTATACAATTTTACAATCTATAGGTTACATATTAATTTGAAAAATGGACCAGAAGTTATATGAAGAGATATTCGTGATTGATTTATGTTAATATATACCCGTAATTATAAATGTGATGTTTAGATATTCTTCTCGAAAAAATCAATAATGATACACGAACGCTGCAGCACGATCTAGAACTGCAACAACAATTGGCCCAGATGATAACAATCAGTTCCTACCTGTGGGGCATATAAAAGCATAAGAGCTCATAGATGCCATATGTAAAAAAAACAGCTACAATACAGGTAACTTTAACAACTATTGCAATATATTTAACTTACATTTATAGTTCCTAATTAACATATATTGTGTGGAATTGGTCTAAATCGAATAATCAATAAATTAGAGCCAGTGTTGAATTTTTAGAAAATTATAAATTGGCTCTTTTTTAAGCAATTTAATAAGAGCCAGCGTCTGAGGAATTGATAGCACAGGTTTCTTGAAATGGTTATCGATAGATATCCTCGGACAGGCAACTTGTACAAATGCATCGATACCCTTGAAAATTTGTATATGATCTTCGGTAATATCTGTCAATGCAATTAGTTGCACCTTCTTTCCTAACTGTTCAAAAGATTTCTTTAATTCAAGTGCCTTTATATGTGCAAATTGTCCTTCTTTTAATCCAATTATAATTCCTATTATTTCTGCATCCAATGCTTTATAGATCGATAAGATGGCTTTCTTTTGTAGTTGTTTAGCAATTCCAGTAACTTCAGAATATTCTTCGAAGTATGGATCCAGCATATATGTTGGTTTTTCCGTGGATATTGCAATGCTCGCTGAATGAAACGCGCTTTGACCTAAGAAAATATAAGCGTCAACTTGGTTTTGGACATTATATGCTGGATAGAATTCGCAGCCAAAAACTTGTGCATCATTGAGCTGTCCTTTTCCTCTACCGATAATTACCTGGTAACCAAATTCTTCAAAGATCTCTCTGACACGTGTGATTTGATTAAGGTGTTGGCTATCAGTTACTAAAGATATTGAATTGTAGTTTTTACTTTTAAGTTCTAATGCACATTTTCTTGCTATTCTATCGAAAATGATATCGTCAAATGCATCGATCATTACTACTTTCTTATCAAATGTTTCCATAGATATAGTATGGCCAATATTGAACAAAATTTCAGCTCCTAACATATCTGCCGCATGCGTATTCAGATCGCATGAACCCCAACATGTATCGCCAATAACATAGGCGGGAATACCAAATTTTTCTGTGATATTACTTGCACTATTTTGAATTTTCGGTATAAGAGCTTCTGGCCCATTGAGTGCTACAGAACGAGGCTTTCGTTCATTAATTATTTTGAATATTCTTTTTTCATCTATTATCATCATGTCTAGTTAACCACCTTAAGAGAACATAATTTGCGGACTGTCAATATAACTATTTCACATACAATACAATAAATCCAATCTCTTTTCCTTGTAGATATTACTTTTTTATCTATTTGCACTGATAAGTTTTCTCAACCAATCAGAAATATAAATTAAATTTAAATTATACGAAATACGGAAATTTAATTATATATTTTTAATACCATGATAATTATTAATTTTAATACCATGATAATTATTAAGTTTATAAGTTGTTCTCATAATTCTCTTTTTTCTAAAAAATATTTTGTCTAAATACATTTTAGACATAAAGAAAAGAAAGAACGAGCCATGAACCTCGATATATATATTATTCTAAAATAGAAATATATTTATTCTTACTAAACATCGTTATAAAGAATTAGTATCCAGATTCATAGACGATATTTTGAATATGATTACAAATATGGATCAATTCTTAATATCAATAGAATAGGTATTACTGAGAATCTCTGGCGCTTTATTAGCACCCATGTTTTTGAATTGAACAGATATTTTTTCACTACTGGCATCAACTAAGATTCGGAATCTGCTTAACCCTTTAGCGGTTTGAAAAACGTGCTCAAAT
>JAJNBK010000335.1 GCA_021155845.1 Nitrososphaeraceae archaeon | reverse complement strand
AACAGGTATTATAGCCGAAACAAAATATCAAAAGACTCGCAATACACAAATGAAAACATGGGTCTTTGCAACCAGCAATGGCACAGAACGTATGTTGACTCCATTGCTTTCTAGGTTTATAGTATTACATTTCAAGCAATATAAGTATGAGAACTTCCGTGAAATAGCAGTTCACATACTTGCTCAAGAGGGAATATCATCTGAAATTGCTACTGCCTGTGCTGATGCAGTCTGGCTAAAGATGAAATCTAAAGATATAAGAGATTGTATAAAAATTGGTCGTCTTGCAAAAATGAAAGAAGATGTTGATTGGATCGCAAGTACCTTGAAAAACTACAAATAATAATAAATACGATCTTTTTACATAAGTTCAAGACGAATCACCAAGTAGAAAGATAACATACCGCCATTTCCAGTACTATTAATTTTTTATGGTCATAGCGGAGCCTATGCAAACAGTCTATGGATTAAGATACTAACACTTCAATGCGTTTTAGAATCTTATTAAGACAAAAGTCAAAGGAATATTTACATAAGGATATGCAAGAGAATCTATCGAATATTAGTGGTGTCAGACTGCAATAAATCAAGTAGTACCGTTGCGTTATCAACTATATTATTTTGTCTTTTCTTTTTGTTGTACGTTAGGATAATCATATAATATACAGTTCCCCGTAGTTTTTATGACATCCTTCATACTCCGTCCTTCTCGGATGCACCTAATACTGATCTCATTCCTTTTTGTTCCAATTTTCTCTCCCGCTTTCTGCTTTATTTGATAGTAAATATTCTTTTGTCTCCATAGTAGGATCTGTTATTACCTTACACGCATCAATAACATTGCCAAACATGTTTTTACCGTCATGCTCATTGTCTATTAGTAATTTATGTCTGGACAAGGGATGGCCTTCTATATAGTGACTATCTTCCTCAAGTTCTTCTTCTTCTTTAGTATTTTCAGTTGATAAATTTGCTTGTTCTCTTTTTTTGCTATTGTTATTATTATCGTAAGTAGTAGTAATAATAGGAGTAGGTGGCGATAGTTCTAGAGGAGCGATAACAAGATCTTCTACTTTTCCTTCTCTTAATCTTCTTTGAAGGTCTGGTACCATGAAGGTTGAAGTAATAAATGAATTAGTAATTAAATCTGTCCCTAGATTAATAATCTTCTCATTTTTTTGTTCTTGTTGTTGTGGTGATGGTGCTGATGCTAGTGGTGTTGGCTGCAATGCCGTTCTTGTAACTGGTGGAATTATTGGTTCTATAATAGGAGTCTGGCCTAGACCAGTAATGATGCTAGGTTGTTGCGAAGAAGAAGAAGAATAAGAAAAAAATTCATTGATGGTATTCTTTATTTTCCATTATTTCCTTCATTTTTTGAGTCATAGGACGCCAAAATTCAAGAATTTCATCTAGTACGTCTCTTTTTTTAGGTTTGTCTTCTTCTTTTCTGAGGTATGATGTCTAGAAAAAGAGTTTGGATGTACCTGATGATTCAGCTCATAATAGTTGTTATTGTTCTGCAAACTCATCATCATATCAGGAATAAATTCTATAGAAGCATTAGACATAGTAATAGAATGCGTTCCATCTTCTCGTACTGGTTGTCCTATTCCGTGATGCTTTCTTCCAATATGTGTCTTTAAATTCCAGTGTCTTGAAGATGTTTGCGAGCAATGTTGGCAATGCCACTTTTGACTGGATCTTGACATTTACTATACGATGTGCTTACATGTCTGATCGCTTTTAAGAGTTAACATTGAAAAAAGCACAATTCAAGCAGTTTTTGTAACCAACCATATAGTAAATCTCTTATCTTTTCTACTACTTGTTCTCTGCTGGGAATAATCTAAAGAACTATTTTCTTTTCATACTACATCAGTAATTTATTTAATGTATTGCCGTGGCGGCGCTCAAATGAGCAATCAAGATCTAATCTGTTATCCTTTTATTTTTTTTAATTCAAAAATGACTGCAGTCACTTTGCAGTTACTGCAGTAACTGCAGTTTGGCCGTACACAAATTCGCAGATTGTCCTCATCAAAAAGTCCTAAAACGATTTCTGGTATTGTAGTCCATTTTATTAAAGAACCGGGATATCATTCAAACAAGGTAATAATAACAAATTTACCAAGTATGCCACGTGTGTAACCTCCCACTTTTTAGCCACCAAGTCATGTCATATCATAGACGGAAGCTAAGTTTATGATTTATGAGAGGATGAAGAGAGAAGGGTTCTGTTCACTTAACATCAAACCTATAGCTGAAAATACTATACTTCTCTTCTATGCTCTTAAGAAACAGAACATCTTCTCCAAAGTACATCTTCTCTCAGGGTTATATTCTAAAATCTTTATATGATATATTGCTGATTAAAATCCTGACTTTTGAACGGTTCTCGATGGCATATTGCTTTACTACTAACGCATTGTTTATTTTGCTTGAAGATGTCTTCAGAATAAAATATGGACCCAATGAATAAAGCAATTCTTGCTTCATTATATGTAAGCTCCTTGGAGCCTCAGGTATCATCATTTGATAGAATCAATTACAGGTTACCGATAGGAAAGGAATTCTACAGGTTGAAAGTTCAGCAACTCTCAGAACTCGGTTTTTTGGAAAAAAACAATGACTATAAACTCAGTTTCTTTGGAAGGGATGCTTTGAAAGTTGTTTTAGTTGGTGGTGTATTTGATATAATTCATCCCGGTCATATTCATACACTGAAGGCAGCCAAAGCACAAGGCGACGTGCTTGTAGTAGTGATTGCAAGAACTTCCACTGCATTGAAGATAAAGAAAGATCGAAGAATATATCATAATGAACGATTACGTAAGGAGCTTGTATCATCTTTGGATCTAGTCGATCTTGCTATCATAGGAAAAGAGGGAACACTTTACGACACAGTGGAATACGTCAAGCCTAATATTATTGCGTTAGGTTATGATCAAGCCCATAGCGAAAAAGATGTCGCAGAGAATTGTCAAAAGAGGAATCTAAACATTAGAGTTACAAGATTAAACACACCGGTTCCAGAAACAAAAAGTTCAAAAATAAAGGATGAGTTAGGTGATTTTTTTTATAGAATTTGAGATTTTTTAGCATTATTTATGTGCACTTTAATGCTAATTCGGTCGCCATTTTGAACTCCGATAGAATTCTTAATAGAACATGGTGCAATGACCTCTAACATGCTATCGTCGTAATGTGTTCTCTCCAACAGAAGTATTGCTGCATTCTTTATTGCATTATTATTAATATTGGCCAAATAGCATTTAGCCCATCCATAGGTACGAGTTTTGTCCCTAAAACCTTCAATGAAAATGGAAGGGAATTTCACTAATTCTCGTCTTGCATTCATATACACTTGGTCTACAAGTTTCACATTTAATGTGCCAGGATACGGATCATAACCAAGCTTATCTTTGAATTGTTTACGGTATCCATCTAAGGACATGTAGTATGCGCCCTCTCCCATTCCAGAAATAACCATTCCTTCTAAATCAATTGTATCAGGGCTAGATTCAATGGCAGACTTTATCGTAGATAATAAATTTTCGATCTGAAAAAAGCCTTTATCTGTGATTCTAACTCGAAATTTTTTGCCTTTTTTAAGACGTTCAATATACCCCGCATTTTCTAGTTCCAAAAGATGTTTGGAAGCTGCTTGTTGCGATCTGTTTATTGCTTTAGCTAGATCAGCCGTAGTGATCTCGATAAAATTAAGATGTCCTCCTAGCGTTAAAATCTGTATTACAGTGAGTATATGCTGTAACCTTAGCTCTAGCATTGTATTTAGTTGGTAATTCCCATGTCTTCAAAAGTTCGAATCCTTATGTCGGTCGACTTTTTAATATCGCCTCTTCTATGGCCGATTATATATTCAATTCCAACTCTATCGGCTGCTTCAACCAATCTCTGTGTAACGATACCATCAAGGACCAACAATTTAGCTCCTTCTGTGCTATCAAGTTTCTTTACTATGTCTGAAACGGGTATTTTAAGGAGTGTCTTCAATGAACTATCCAATATGATTGCCTCTAGAGTTTCATTAATCTGAGGATAAACCTCTCTAACAATCGA
>JAJNBK010000334.1 GCA_021155845.1 Nitrososphaeraceae archaeon | reverse complement strand
GAAGATGCTGATTTTTCAATTACTACAATAAAGAAATTAATAAAACAAGGCGAAGATGATGCTAAAAAGGCTCTTGAAGAAAAAAGAAATAGAAAGTAAAATAGAAAGTAAAACTTTTACAAATACTGAAAAATGCCACTGAAGAACAATGTTTTGGATACTTTATGAAAATTTCCGAAATTACAGATCTAGATGAAGATCATCATCAAATCACATCAACAAAATCTATAGTTAAGGTCTGTGTTAATGGCTTGCTGATGTCAAAGGCTGGAATTGGAGATGAATCATCGACGACCTTATCTGTATATGAATACGTAGCTGATGATGAGGACATTTTGAGGGCATATAGAATTTTAGGAATTTATCCGTATTATAGAATTAAATGCAACAGGTGTAATCTGCTTGATAATGGGTATCATCTTTATCGTGTCCTTGAACATATAAATGACTATCATCGGGCTTCATTTAAAGAAATAGGGTCTTATCTTGAAACATTAGGACTTTAAATAAGTGTAGGTAATCAGATGATCTGCCGTCATTGATAAAATAATGAAATCCTGGAATGAATTTTGGAGCCATTAAGTTAAGAGCCCTTTTCGATAATCTATAGCATATATAGTATGTCGGAAGAGTTAGTTGGATAGGTGTAAAGTATTGGATCATTAAGATCCTTTAGATCCTTTGTGGTAAGTCCTAATCTAATAGCTATTGAAAATATGTTAATAATTTCTTCAGCATGAGGGCCCAGAATATGGGCTCCTAATATTCGATTTGTATCTTCCTCAACTAGTACTTTAAATCCTGCACAGGTTTCACCTACTCTCCTAGATGATGCCCAGCTAGAAGTATCTTCATACTTGGTTTTAAATCGTAGGCCTTGGTCTTTTGCTTCTTTTTCCTGCATACCCACAGAGACAAGAGGTGGAATAGTAAATACAACACTAGGTAAGCCGTTGTAGTTGGAATATTCATTTACTGTTATACCTCGATGAGTATATTTTACACCGCCTGCATCCATCAGATCAAGTCCATTAATGTTCGGCTCCCTACCTGCACCATGTACCACCATATCAGCTTCTACTCTTGATGTCATTTCATCACTATTTCGCTTATTTTTTTTAGAAATATTGGATGAAGAAGAAGAATAATGCACAACTAATTTGTTTCTACCATCACCATTGAAGGTCGTCATAGATGACGATGACAATGATAATGATGATGATGATTTATCAATACTCTTAACTGCTGCCTGTAATCTTACATCAATTCCGATATCTCTGCTTCTTTGTACCAATCTATTAACAAGGTCTGGATCGAAGTGTTCCAGAGGTTGTTTACCACGATGTAAAATTGTAACCTTTGCTCCAGCACGTGCTGCAATATGAGCAAACTCAAATGAAATATATCCGCCACCAACAAATACAATTCTATCAGGTAAATTATCATCTCCTAACTCTAAGAATTGATCACTTGTAATAATGTTCTCTGAACCAGGAACATTTAGGTTGATAGGTTTTGAACCTGTAGCTATTAGAATATGCTTACCATTGAGAAATATATTATTATTATTATTTGTATCCTTATCTACTTCGACTTTAACAGTGGTTGGACCAATGAACCGCGCGTGACCATGAAACGGAACAATCTCAGCATTAATGTAACCATCCTCTCTATGTTTTGGGAAAGGATCAGTAAAAGTCCGCTTAAAACGTATCAAATCAGACCATTCAATATGAACTCCTCCTGAACCGATTATACCTTTATTTTCATGCCTTTGATTTGAATCAATTATCTTTGCTGCCTCGACAAGAACTTTTTTTGGATCACATCCGCGTAGAGCACATGTTCCACCAAACGGAAGTGAGTCTATTATAGCAACACTCCATCCAGCAGAACGGCACTCTGATGCGGTGGTAGACGCAGCAGTACCAGTTCCTATTACTATTAAATCAAATGTGTGCTCTTCTTTATTCATGTTCGTTTACCAACAAAATTCTCCAAGATAAATGTGATGATATATAAGGGAGCTCCCTAAATAAGACACGTAGGAATTAGCAAGTAGATATACATGGGGAACCAGCATCTTCAGAAAGCAGCGGTAACACTAATGCAAATATGTACAGTCAACTACCGCAACTTAGATATAATTTTCGTCAGAGCTCCTATGGCTGGATTAAAATGATTACTTACAAAACCTTGATCTATTTGTCTGTCAAATAGATGAACCGCTTTAATAGACTGAATTACTCCCTTGAAACCTTAAGATATATTATCTGCAACGAAACATCAATCTATTTAGCCCTTAGAGAATTTATAAAAGGTTGTACAATCTCCGTGACTAATAATCATCAATATAGTGAATTCTTCCTCCATTCTTTCTGATGTAATCACGTGCATTTTCCCTACCTAATTCTTCTTCTTGTTTGGATTCCTTAACTTCTTTGTTATTATTATTAAGATGTGATTCATACTTTGAAATTTGTTTTGTTAGCCAGTCAATCATTTTATGTTGTGAAAGCAGCAAGGCTATAAGTAATGGTTCGGTTGGAAATGGCTCGCCCTTTGCGTTAATTGCAGCAGCATACTTGTAACAATCATTTAGCATATTATTGAATAAGTTTCTATCTTCTCCTTTTGAGGATAGACCCAACTACAAAACTTTTCTATGATTCGATTTCTTCTTTGGTAAGAATATCTTCATTTGGAAATAAACTCATATAATCAATCACCTACACCTCATTTACTATTACTTTTAAGAAGTAAAACACCTATTGGACAGGGAGAGTATCTCTCCTAAAGGCCAGACTATTATTGATGAGAATTTTTCTGAATCCGACCCGGCCTCATTTCGCACGTTTCGTTTATGTTTTCCTTGTCGCCTAAGTGGAATTTGAGTTTTATCGATTTTAGTCAAGTTTATAGAGGTATCTAAAATAAGTCTAGTACACTATAAACTATGGCTGAAGATAGTGGTGATTAGTTGCTACGCTACGATTATCATCAGAGCTATATTATTATTAGCGGCAATAAGACGTTGCGTGTAATCATTAAATTACTTTTATCAACTTCAATCCATTTTGCATTAGAAGTGGAACTTCTTGTATTTCCAGCTATATCTGTTTCATTTGCTTTAAGATGTATGACAGAATATCAATAGTTGCATGTCTATCAGGAGACATTAATACAATACTCATGTCTTGCATACAGACAAAGGCTTTGCTAAAATCAAGCTATCTCCGGTGTGGCTTTAAGTATTAGATCAGGTCACAGATAATAAAATATAATTTGCGCTAACATTAGATATATAAAATATAATTTCGGTTTACTGACAACAAACTTGTTTTTATACTTTCACTTTTACTACCAATGAGTGCCTTGCTGCTATTGCTATAGTTATTTATCTGCATCCATAGTGGATGACTTTTCATTTATGTCAAATATCGGCATAAATCTTCTTCAATTTAGGTAAGTAGGAGGTATACTCAACACGCCTTTTCGTATATCTTTGAGTAACGTCCTCTAAACTGTTATAGGAAAATGCGAGCACGTAGCTGTATTTCTTTCCCCAATTTTGCTCATAATAATAAGGATGATCAAAAGAGACTGGGTATTCTAAAGTAGAATCAACATGTGTCCACTTTCCATTTATTAGTGATTCATTCCAGCAATGGTCAAGGTAATCATGAACCATGCGAGTTTCAATAGATAGTGAGTTTAAAATAGCACCAAAGATCATAGACCATTCACTGCATCTTCCAGTTCTTGTTTGTGCGATCTTCAGAATATCACCATATCTAGGAAATACTTGCTTGGAACCACAAGTATTACATGTATAAGTCTCTATCTTTCGCAACTTCCATGAATTACCATTAATCAATTCAAACCTCATTGGCAGACCTGAGCTATTGCATTTTTCACATTTTGGGTCTTTAGGTGTCCATTTCATAAAGTCCTTCTTGAACCACTGAAGAACTGATTTCAGCGGTTCTTCATGCTCTATTACTGAATTGTTCAAGATCCCTTTAGGAACTAATTGCCTGACATACTCTAGAATATCTTGATTGCCATATTGTTCTGATACTTTTTTGTATAGAGTAAAAGTATCATTTATTACTGCAGAATTGG
>JAJNBK010000333.1 GCA_021155845.1 Nitrososphaeraceae archaeon | reverse complement strand
AGCAAAATGATCAGACAACAGACAGCAACCGATTAAAATTGATCAGAACAATTATGAATACTTCTCAGAATACTGTAATCTCCTCCTGATTCGAATCATCGGCTTAAAGTTCTTTTTGTGAGAAACTTTACGACATTATTGCAAGTGTCAAGATTGAAAGAGAATTGCTATCTTTATGATATCCAGTTTTTTATTCAAACACCTCAAAAAGGCTAAAAAATATTCTCATTATATATATTTTTTTGTAATAATTGTCCTTTATGTGGTAATTAATAAGATTTATTACATAGAGGCTGATGTGTAGAATAGACACGATATGAAAGGAGAATTAATTCCTGAACATGGTGTCAAAGAAATCACCCAAGCAACTAAAATAAAGGATCTTTATTTCGATCTGTTAAAATCATCTAAAGGAGAAATAATGCTGATTTTTCCTACTAATAAGGCGTTTGAACGTCAAGAGCGAATAGGAATAATTGGTTTAGCAAAGCAAGTTGCAAGAGAAAAAAACCTCAAAGTCAGAGTCAGAGTGTTAGCGCCTGTAAAAAATTTAGAAAATACTCAGGAATTAGTACAAGAACCATTTCCTTTAAAAAAAATTTATCAACAAGATCCCAGTAACAATATCTACATAAGATATATTGAGGAACAACAATCTGCCGACCTACAAGAAACTATCTTAATAGTAGATAGAAAAGTTTCATTTGTAATTGAATTGATAGATGATACAAAAGCTACTTTTGAAGAAGCAATAGGTCTAGCAACTTATTCTAATAATAAATCAACAGCATTATCTTATGTTTCAATATTTGAAAGTCTATGGAAACAAACAGAACTGTATCAAAAACTAAACGAATTATATGAACGCCTCCAAGAGCGCGACAAGATACAAAATGAGTTTATCAGCATTGCAGCCCATGAACTGAGAACTCCTATACAACCCATACTTGGATTATCAGAAATTCTTCTTTGTAAGAAAGGAAACATCAAACAAAATAAAGAGTTACTAAACGTTATCATCAGAAATGCAAAAAGACTAAGTAAGCATACCGAAAATATACTTGATGCCACAAAAATTGAGAGTCAGTCGTTAAAAGTTAACAAACAATACTTTAGGTTAAATGATTTAATAACGAATGCTCTTGCAGATCACAAAAAGGAAGAAGAAAATAACAAACAAAGAAAAATAAAGTTAGCATACTCTACTAATAATGACAACATTATTGTAAAGGCAGATGCAGAGAGACTAACTCAGATGGTTTGGAATCTTTTAAGCAATGCTATTAAATTCACAAGGGAAGGAGAGATATCTGTTAATGTTGAAAGAGATGACACTGCTCAGCAAATTATTGTTAGTGTGAGCGACACTGGCCAAGGTATCGACCCTGAAATAATGCCAAGGCTATTTACAAAATTTGCCACAAAATCTATTGTAGGGACAGGATTAGGTCTGTATATATCCAAAAGAATCATTGAAGCCCATGGAGGCAAAATGTGGGCTGAGAATAATTCAGATGGAATAGGTGCCACATTCTCATTTACCCTCCCACTGGTAATTCAACAAGATGACAAAGAAAGTATAATTATCGACACTGTCTCCGCTATGAACAGTCGCATTGAAGAAATAAGAAAGAAGCGGAGTATTTATTATAAGTCTCATAAAACAAAAATGAAGCGGATATTTTTAGTAGACGATGACTATGATCATAGTATTACTTTCAAGATGGGATTGGAGCTTGCAGGATTCGAAGTTGATGCGTATAATGATTCAGCAATCGCATTATCAAAATTCAAGCCGGATTACTATGATCTATTATTAATTGATGTTAAAATGCCCAAGATTGATGGAATTGAACTTTATGAAAAGATAAGGAAAATAGACGACAAAGTTATGGTATGGTTTATTACTCCTGTTATTGAAAAACCTATTGAAATAGATAAATTAGTGAAACAAATAAAAACACAGTTAGATTAGGACTTTTAAAAATTGGTTATTGTGGATGATGCATTCTATTCTATGGATTTACATTCAAACAGAGACAAAAGAATAACTGTAATGGTGCTCTTGGTTGCGGAAATTAGTAATATTTGCCATAGACATTAACTTCCCATTTTTTTATTTCCACTTCCTGAAAGTTATTCTCTCTATATTTACTGCAATATATCCTTGTTCTAGTTCCGTCCTACTTTATCATTACCTTCATCATCGATACTCCAAACCTCATCGAATCAAAGTGATACCTACCCAAAAGAAGAGTCAGAAACTAATCATAATGATAATGACGATAATAAATTGGATATCGCTGATTGATGATAAATAGATCCACAGTTTCTTTATTGTGTTTGTGATTAGCATATTTTGCAAAATCTCTATCCTAATTAACACAGAAAGTTTGCGGAATACAGTATTATTTTTGCATACTATATATAATAAAGGTAAAGTTTCTGAAAAGAAAAGAAAAGAAAAGAAGTATCTTGGGATTTAGTAAAAATGCTAAATGACACAGAAATCATCGTTGCATCTATTTCTACTGTCATTAAGCCTTTGCAAAAGATGCTCTATAATGAGCATCCTAATCATAAGTAATAGGCCTGCTTAGATTATGTTATGCACTTCTTGACC
>JAJNBK010000332.1 GCA_021155845.1 Nitrososphaeraceae archaeon | reverse complement strand
GGTGAGAGTTGAGGTCTTCCATTAAGAGGAATGTCTTCATAGGACAGAACTCCCTGACCTAGAGACTCACCATCCGCAATAAGGTTATAGTCAATTTTTGACGTTGTCATTGCCTTATCGGTTGGATTATGTATATTAAAAAATATATTTAGTGGGATAATATTATCATTTGCGATATCCCCCACCTCTACCTTAGAAAGTTCTATGGTGATGCTATTTATATCAGGAGCACTGACGGTAGCAAGAATTGCTGGAAGTAATATTATGGCAATTGCAATTGCAGCAATTGCTCCAACAAGAATAATTCTACGTCTACTTAGAAACATAGTATTTGTTCAATATTAGCTGAATATAAAATTGAATTAAAACCTTTCTTATAGCAGCATGAATAATATGTCCTGGTAGAAGCTATAAGATGGCTCTTACTGATAGCTTACTTATCTGGGTGCATTTAGTTACTGCTTCAATATGGGTAGGTGGCTCAATTTTCCTTGGCATCGTTCTTGCACCCATGCTCAAAAGTATTACAGGAACATTGGAAGATCGCATTGCACTTATGATCAAAATTGGAAGACGATTCAACAAGATTGCAATGCCATCTTTTATGATTTTAATAATAACAGGCATTTACAATTCACGTGCATTCTTAGAGGAGCCACGTTTGTTATTCGAAACAAATTACGGAATAATTCTCGTGTTCAAAATAATATTAGTAATTGCAACTCTTATAACTTATATAATTCATGTCAGAATTCTTAATGCAGAAACAGAAAAAACTCTTTCAGCTGGAAATGCTGAAAGCATTTATGTTCAATCTATTCGATCAAAAATAATTCATCTAGGAAGAATAACAGTTATTTTGTCGGTGACAATATTGTTGTTAGCAGCGCTTCTTGACAGCGGCGGGATATTGGTTAACTAGAAAAATTTTGAATTTGATATTAATATATACATTATAAAATTATTGCAATGATTTGCCAATAGACTATTCAATACAGACTATTCAATAAAATAGATGATATTGTTTCTATCTGTTGGTAACGTAACTATTATCATTTATTGTATTATTTAACCTTGGCTGTAAGTCTTGCAAGACTAACTCTGTCGAATTCTATAAGTTGCTATCTACATATATAGGATAATTTTAAAGCTGGATGCTTTTCTAAATCATAGACAGAGAAATGTGGAAATTTCATATATTGATCGTAAATAGCTCTCCATGATGACGACGACTTATTCTTTCCTGTTCGAAAATATCTATAAAATGTATTCTAATAGCTATGCAACTATCTAATTATAGATACAAGTAATGCTCTTACTGCTTCATTAAAGATACTATTGCACTAGCTATACTAGAATTTCCAAATAATGTTTCTACTTTGCCCTTTTTTTTGGATGGATATAGCCCTAATATATTCACTTGACCATCAACTAAAAACTCTAAATGTGTTGATTGTTTTGTGATATGAATGTTCTTGATACAGAATCTCTTTCCCATAAGGCTGTCAGCATTATTTTTGTCAAGCAATGTAAGACGGTGGACAGCATGTACGAATGAATCAAGTAACTTAAAGAATGGGTCTATATTTGAATCCTTTCTCCCTTCTATACCCCAATTGACTCTACTTGCCGTAGTAGAAGCGAGACTATCAAATGATTTTATATATTCTTCAAAAATAGATTCCATAGTAACATCAATAGTATGATCATCTACTCTAACAAATTGTGAAGTAATTTTTTGATCACTAAACTCCATTCCTCTGTATTTTGTATATAATATCGGTTGACCGTATCTCACTACATACGCTTCACAGCAATCTATTTGTTGTATTAAATTTACAAAGTATTGTCTTGATGAAATATCCTTGAATGTAGAATTCATTTTTGAGATTATCATAAGTTTGAGTAGATTGTAGATAAAATCATCTGCATATCTTATGAATTCTTCGAAATCAAAACGTACCTCTTCTATTACCAATCTAGTATTCGTTATCAGAATAAAGAAATTATCGCTATTTTTGTTTAATCACTCTTTTGCTCATAAACACTATTCAACATAGATCATCATCTCAATAAGAAGATGTGCTTTTCTAGCTGATATTGTTTATTAAAAATATTATAAACAAAATCTAGATTGAGAGATTTTTAATGATATATAAAAATACCTTAACATAAAAGTTTAATAATCTATCAACATCATATGCAACTGATCTTCTAATATTATGCGTATTATTAGATTTAATATCTTTATATTCTTTATATAAAGGGTCAAAAAATAATGATAATGCCACTTAAATTGGTTTTAATGTGGATTCCTTTACAGATCCATTTTTAGCACTTGAACACTTCCACTTAAATTCTAAAGATTACACGATAGTTATTTCTGATATAAGAATGCCAGGTATAAACGGATTTGAATTTGTACGAAAAATAAGAGAAGTCAAACCAAAAATCAAGGTCTTATTAATGACTGCATTTGATATTAATGCCACCGTATTTTCAGAAGAATTACTGGCTACTAAGGTAAATGGCTTTATTCAAAAACCAATATCATTGAAGATATTAAATAGTGAAATAAAAAAACACACTAACGGAATAAAACCCATCGCTAGATTGACTAAAAATTAAAGATGTTTCTATAATAGGTATGAGATCAACTTTCATTAACAAATACCATTAGATAGATCCTATTTCAAGATCGTAGAAGGTAATGTTGTCGTGATTTTAGCCCAGTTAAACCAGATAGAATCTGGCGCTCACTATATTCTTATCTATAGTGATTTAATCACGTTTAGGCAGATTTATTCGTATTATACAAAAATACAGTTAGAAGAAAATAATGAGCTTGTCCTGCTACTCCCATATTATGAAACTACTGATACTGTTAGGTGTCATTTACGAGAAAATGAGCATGCCTGTATAGATGTAAGAAAATATGAAAAAGAAGGTTCGCTTGTGATAATAGATTCTGTAAGAGCATATTTTTGTTCAACCTCTATTATGACATTTGTTGAAAGATTAGTAAAGCATGCAGAAAAATTAGGTAAAGATGGTGTTACTGGGATTGCTGATATGGGAGCATTCTTTCAATTTAGCAATAGTAAAAACAAAAAAGCTAGTGTAATGGAATATGAAAACTCTTTACCATCAAAATTTTATTCAAAATTGAAAGTATTTTGTTGTTATGATCAAAAAGACTTTGACAGGCTTACAGAATATCAAAAGAAAAGACTACTTGATCATCATGGTAAAGGCCTAGTGATAAATAAATAATTAGTTATTCTATGCTAGAAAAAAAGACCTCTTTCTGGCTGTTTACTTCAAATGATAAATCAGTTTTCTTGTATTTTGTGATAATCAGTCACTTTTAATAAATATAAGGCTCATTATAGAGTGGATTATCCAGGAGGTTCTAATGTATCAGAAAGATAACAAAAGTCAGATACTACATTGTATATGCTCGTAAGAATATAACAAAACAAGAGTCGCAGTAATAATAAATAATCATATACTCTACTCTGGACGAACTATTTTTTAGTAGCAGATTTATACTAGTTTGAGGCTATGTGATTTTTTATAAAACACATATGCCATTTATTTAAGAAGTTTATCTTCCTATAATTTATGCGTCAAATTAATTAGAAGCCCTTCTCATCTACAAATAGGCGTGGACTTTGCAAGACAAAAGAGATATTACAGATTTATTGATGATGAACAGAGAAATTTATAAGAAGAACAAGAGGTAATGACAGCTGAATACCTACCAATCATTGACAACAAAAGATTTTATCAAGAATTTTCCATTCATATCCCAGCGTGATAACCAGA
>JAJNBK010000331.1 GCA_021155845.1 Nitrososphaeraceae archaeon | reverse complement strand
TTAATTGACTCTTTTATAGTTTTTACAGAAAAATCGGCATTTTCGTACATATGAGGATGTTTCTCTTCTCTTGTTATATAATGTACGCTCTTAATTTCTGCTCCATGATCTTCTTTAAGTTTCTTATATTTTCTTTCGATTTTATTAACTACCTCCTTATCTAATTTATCTGGATCTACATGATCTTGAAATATGTTATAGAGCTCTTCAATATATCTAAGATATTGAGTTATTATTTTAGACATCTTAACATTGTGCGATGTCTTATCACTGAACATAATATCTCTAGCTCTGTGAAAAACCTCAGACAGATTTTGTGGAAGATGATCTATGTTTTTTGGATAATTTTCCACTAGGAAAATTTGTTTATCGGTTACTGGAGCAGCATCTATTACCTCCCTCAGTGGAGTATTACTTAATAGACTGCCATCCCAAGCATATACGCCTTCTTCTACTTCTACCCAGGGAAAACTGTATAATGGATATCCTGAAGTAGCAAGTAAATGTCGCGGAGTTATTTTTATTTCAGAACTATCAAATGTCAATGGTTCTGCAGTTAAAACGTTAACTGCTGTTATAATTAGACGGGGTGAATTGTACTTTGCATTGGGTTGTATCTTATTGTAGTCAATGTATTTTTCGAGTGTTTTTAGCAAAGGCGAGTGATCATATAAGTATGTCCATTTCCATGGTGTAAAATACTGCGGATCAGTTAATGAGTAGTCAGGTCTCCACCGTGGTACAAACATCTTATCATTTCCATAAATTGCTGAACTATAAAGGGAAAAAAATGATTCAAATTGTAAATTGTGTTGTGTGTTCGTGTTTGAAGACACATTTGCCGCTGTTAATGGGAAGGAGAAAGGGTAGGTGGTAATATTATTATTTACTCCCAGCCATTCAGGTATAGGAGAATTCAAGTTTACGGAATTTTCAGCTATTTCTAACCAGAATTGTTCTAGTGCTCGTTCTGGGTGATCTTCTTGAATATTGAGTTTTACCTTATTTTTTCTAAGCGCCTTGAATACTCCACAGCCAAAGGCACCTAATGAGCCTCCTCCCTGCATTATAAGAACATTCTCGACGGAATCATTATCAGGCATAGCAAAATTTTATCTCCTTTGGTATCATTATATTATAAACAATACCTATATCAGCCTATATGATTATTAATAATTAGTTAATACACGAATCCACTTAGGAAGAGAAGATAAAGTAAAAGAACAAAAAATGAATATTACGTTGGAGAGAATATCTCTAGAATCGTTTTTCTATTCGCTCTAATATTAATACAGACAGTTGATCTAGTAAAAGATTTAATCTTTATCTGCAGGAAAACGATAATTCATATGTTAGTATGATTGATATTGGATTTCCGATTCCATTCAATGAATCTTTTTTTCAACTACTTACGCCAGAAGGATGGTTCAGAATCAAGAGCGTGATTAAAGAAATGAAACGAAGAAGAGGTAAGAAAGGCATCAAAACATTCTTGCGTTTCAATGGTATTATGCAAGGAATAAATTCGCAATTATTATTTTTACTAATAAATAAGAATGATAGACAGTTTGAAATGGGTCTTGAAAAGATTGAATATATGGTTGACATCATACCTGTACAATTAGATAAACTACCTGCTAGTACAGAACTAGTAGAATATTATTATGATGAAGTTACTCACAAATGGAAGCCGCATATTCCAGAATCTAGTAGCGATGGAAGTATTAATAATAATATCATGTAGACGTCTCATTATTTTATAAACAATAATCCTAGAAATAATAAGACTAAGTTCACGGTATTTTTTATTTATATAAGCTAGTGATTCTGATAATTTCTTAGCTTTACCATACTTGAAACGAATTAACTCTCTGTGTCGCCAGAAATGTTTATCTTCTGAAACGGTAATTGTTGTAAAATAGTCAGGACCTTTCAAATTGTCGGGTAATTTTATGTTATGGGGTAATAGATATTCAATGCTGAACCATTCATCGCCATCAGGATAATCATTTCCTGTGACAATGTCAAAATAAAGATGTAAAATGTCTTCTACTGTTAAACCATCGTCACGCATTAATGGATGTTTAACAAAAGATCTGTGATAATCCATATTTAGTAATTCTGGCTCAAAGTAAGTCTTGATTATAGCCTTTCTAAAAATCTCATTTGACTCCTTAAGGTTCAAAGATACTATAACCAAGTCTACCTATTTTATAACCTTTTAACAAAAAGTCTGTAAAATTTACAAATGATCTATATTCTAGTCGCATCGGCAGAGGTTAAATTTTCACCCTTACTGCAATAGAGCGGGGGTCGCCTAGCCTGGTAGGGCGTGGGATTGCTAATCCCATGTTCGAAAGAACTCGTGGGCTCGAATCCCACTCCCCGCGCTATACTTGTGGATTCCTAAGCAATCTTTTTTAGCTTCAGAGAATGCTCCTTTTCATAATAGTTGACAATGGACAGCTATCTGCAAAGAGTAGCTCCGGATTAGAAAAAAGATAGATTTTATCACTGAAAGTAGATCAATACCTTACTTTAACAATGCATTAAAAACTAGCTTCAGATAATTCAGAAAATGCGTATATTTCCTGCTTGCATGTTAAAAGGAATAAATCATAAAGATAACTTCGATGGTATGACTCAGTGGTGGCTAAAAAGTGGGAAGTTACACACACGACATCCTTGTTAAATTTGTTCTTATTGTCTTGTTTGAATGATATCTCGGTTCTTTTAATAATATAGACTTATTACCATAATCGTTTTAGGACTTTTTGAGGAGGACGATTTGCAAATTTTACTATGAAATTTTGTGTACGGCCAAACTGCAGTTACTGCAGTAACTGCAAAGTGACTGCAGTCATTTTTGAATTAAAGAATAGGATGCACAGACAGAATTATGTCTTCCTGTCGAGATAGTTAACAGTAAATACAAAATTAATATTATTGTTGTTGTATCATATAGTAAATAATTCTAGGAACTTATTATAGCAACAAACTTTACTAAATAGAATTAGAAGATTTTCATTGAAGGGGATGATGAAAAACTGCTGCAATTCTGCTGCTCCTCAGCATAATCCTTAAAAGCAATCAGACTTTAGGAGAGCGACAAAATAATGGTTAATAATAGACTAAAATGGTGCTGTCCGCATTGCTCTCAAACATCTTCAAGACACTGGAATTTAAAGAAACACATTGAAAGAAGGCATGAGGGAATAGGACGGCCCATACGAGAAGATGGATGGCATTCTACTAGTATTGCTTCAACTATCACGCATTTTATTCCTGACCTGACGAACTTGCAGAATAATAACAATTATGATTCGAATCATCAGAGATATACACAGACTTTTTCTGCTTCACCATATTTTAAAAAGGGAGAAGACACATCTAAAAAAAGAGATCCACTAGATGAATTTCTTGAATTCTGGCGGCCTAAAATCCAACAAATGAAGGAGGTATTGGAAATAAAAAAATTCTTGTATGAACTTTTTTCTTTTTCTTCTTCACAACAACCTATTACTGGTCTAGGTCAGACTCCTATTATAGACACAATAAGTCCACCAGTTACAACAACAACGCCATTGCAGCCAACACCAGCACCATTACCACAAGAACAAGAACAAAAAAAGAAAGAGAATATTAATCTACTGACTACTTTTATTGCTAATTTATTTATTAATTTATTTATTACTTCAACCTTCATGGCACCAGACCTTCAAAGGAGAGCAAGAGGATTAGGGAAAGGAGAAGATGCTATTATTATTCCTCAAGAACCGTCGCTGCTTCCTTATATGATGACCACTACTTCCGATAATAATAACAATAGCAAAAAAAGAGGAGGAGAACCAAATCCAATAACTGAAAATACGAAAGAACAAGAACTCAACGAAGATAGGCATAATATAGAAGAATACGATATAGAAGAACATCCGTCGTCCAAATCTAATTTGTTAATAGACAACGAGGATGATGATATAATTAATAACAATATTGATTATTATGATGATAGCAGCAATATTGATTATTATGATAATTCTAGTGATATAAGTATGGTAATAAAGAGAGATAAGTATGGTGATATTTATGAATGGTATGAGGTATAACGGATCCTTTCTTAGAGGTTAAATATAATAGATGACTTCATTACCCTTGATAGGGAACATTCTGCTCTGCTTATCATTGATGTTCAATATGATTTTACTCTAATTGGTGCTACAGGTGAAGTACTAGGCACATTGCAGGCTGTACAATACATTCAGCACTTAGTCCATGTCTATATAGAGCAACGTTAGCCTTTTCTTCAGAAAGAGCATAGTTTTATAAGACTCTGTAAATGAGATTCTTGTTTGTTTCACAGTGTGTATATATATTGCTATCTATCTATCTTTTTCATTTATTTACA
>JAJNBK010000330.1 GCA_021155845.1 Nitrososphaeraceae archaeon | reverse complement strand
CACGGGATCATCTTCAGATGGCAAAATATTTGTCTATGATGTTGCTGAAGCTTATGACATTGGAAGCAAAGAAAGTAGCGATATTGCTTTATAGATTATTAGAAAGATAATTTCTTATTATTTCTTATATCCTTATTTTTTCAATTCTTACTCAATACGATTGTCACAGTAAAGATTCAAAGGTATTGTATTATAACTATGATTGAAAATGGTGTGTCCATATATTCGGCAAAAGTGTTTATTACGTATACATACTCCAATATTTCATATGTCTGAAGAAAGTGACATAGATGAAATAGTTGAGGATGACTTTGAAGAAGATTTGGACGAAGATATATCTGATGATATGGATGAAGAGTAAGCGAATAAAGACGATTCTATTATATACCCAAACAGTAATTTTCACTTCACTAAGAGACAGATACCTACATATATCTATTCAAAAATGTAGTTAAGATATAAAAAATGTTAATGATTAACCCTAAGCTAATTTGTTTGGCTGTTGAGATACTATATAGTTAATACTGATTGCGATTTATCAGTTTTAAGGCCTAAATCAAAGACCAAAATCCTAGTAGAATTTGTTTTCAGATTTGGTTTATTTATATTTGAATGGAATTTTTATTATCTCCGAAAATACAACAAATTGAAAAAAATTCTTTCATTATTTCTTATAATCACTTAATATATCACGATACGTCGAGTCCTTATAAGCTATGTATTTTACATATTCACCATAGGTCATATCAAAAGAGCAGTTCGAGCATTTAACATAATTAAAGTCATCCGAAAGTTCAGCGGCCTCCTTACAATCTGGACAACGAATTTTCACATCTACATATTTACGAGCAAGTTATAAGAAGGTTTTGAGTGCTCACACAAGAAGGATTTACGGCCCACGAAAGAGTTTCTAGAATATAGTAATATTAGATAGCCTTAAGCTGCTTTACGATCGGCTGCCTAGCTTTTCGAAATACACGAAATCCACAGATACACTTTATTTCAGGTAATCTTGATAACTCTTCAACCGATACTGATGTCCCACATCGCATGCACTCATAATTTACAGTTCCTATACTATCTGGGTTTGACATTCATTAATATCTTATAATATCCGAATTTAACTCTTATGCGTCAAATAAAATGATTTGAATTTTACTTTGATTTTTACTTATCTGGAGAAATCCAAGCAATTTTCCTTGATTTTAATCGTTTGAATAGAGATTAATTCAATCTTCTGCTATTAAGACAGGCTTCTATTAATCTCTTTTTTATTCTGGCGGCATAGATGCATCTTTCTATACTAAATTATAGTATTAGAATATCTTTATTAGTCAACATATTATAATACAACTATATTGTCATAGACTATGTCTAAACATTATTGAAATGTGAGATATTATTTGTATAATTTTGGTCTTTTGTCGTCTCGATTAATTGCTGATTGTGCGGCCGCTAGAATAGCAATTGGAATTCTGTGAGAAGAAGCGCTTACATAATCGAGGCCAATTTCGGTAAAGAATTCGATTGAACGAGGGTCACCTCCATGTTCTCCACATATTCCTATTTCAATATCTTTTTTAACTCCTTTTGCAAGATCGATTGCTATTTTCATTAATTTGCCTACCCCTCGACTGTCAATTGTCTGAAACGGATTCATGCTAATAAGACCCTTGTCTAAATAAAGTGGAAGGAATTTGCTTTCAGCATCTTCTCTGCTAAAACTGAAAGTTCCTTGAGTAAGATCATTTGTACCAAAACTCAGGAAATCTGCAAGCTTAGCGATGTCATCAGCTATCAAGCACGCGCGAACTACTTCTATCATACTTCCAAACTTAATTTTCAATTTAATCCTATTTCTATATTCAATGTCTCTTTTGATCGACTCGAAGATTAGAAATGACAAACCTGCTCTAACTCCTCTATGTCCTAGCATTGGATTTATTTCTGATAATTCATGGACTCTTTTGAGAAGTTTTTCTTTATTTAGGATTTCGAGATTATCAGATTGTAGTTGTGACCGAAGTTCAAAAATTTGATTAAGCAAATCTTCTTCTTTTGGTAGAAATTCATGAAGGGGAGGATCTAATAATCTAATGGTAACAAATTCGATCATGTTGATTGAACATTCTCTCAGTACGGCAAAGACCGATACCCTCTGCACCATATTTCCTTGCTAACACAGCACTTTCCGGCACATCTGAATTAGCCCTAATTTCTATAAGCTTCACATCATAAGCCCATTGAAGTAATTCTTTGAGTTCTGATGTAATCTCCGGCTTTATGGTGGGGACCTCACCAGCATAAATGTGGCCACTAGTTCCGTCTATAGTGATCATTTGCATTTCATGTATTGAGCGTTTTCCATCTATAGTGAATGTTGAGGCTCTTTCATCAATTTCAATTTGAGAGCAACCTACTATACAAGGTTTACCCATTCCACGTGCTACAACGGCTGCATGTGAAGTTTTTCCGCCTCTACTTGTAACAATACCAGCACATCTAAAAAGGGCAGGAACATCTTCTGGTTTTGTATACTCTTTGACTAAAACTACTTTCTCACCATTGATGCCCAAAGATTCTGCTCTTGCTTCATTTAAGACAACAATACCACTGACAGCGCCAGGCGAGGCCCCAATTCCTCTGGCTATTGTAACATAGTTAGATTTATCATTAATTATCGGATACAGAATCTGCTCTAGTTCTTCTGGATTGATTCTTGCCAAAGCACTAGTCCTATTAATCAATCCTTCATGAAACATATCGACAGAGGTTTTTACACTTGCTAGTGCATTCATTTTTGCGCTCCGTGTCTGCAGGATGTATAAGTTTCCTTTTTCAACGGTAAACTCTACGTCCTGCGGCTCTCTGAAATGTTTCTCTAAACTTTCCGCGGCTAGGCGCAATTCTTTGTCAACATTTGGTAATTCTGAAGATAGTAAATTTATTGGCTTTGGAGTAGCCTTACCGGAGACTACATCTTCGCCCTGAGCATTCACAAGATATTCTCCATATAATTTTTTTTCACCACTCTCTGGATTTCTAGTGAATAAGACGCCTGTTGCGCTATCATTACCCATATTACCGAAAACCATTTCGAGGATTGTTACTGCAGTTCCATTAGTCATTTCTGGTGAAATTTTGTATTGACGCCGGTATTCCTTTGCCCTCTTGCCCATCCAAGAATTAAAAACTGCGATTATTGCAAGTTCTAACTGTTTATAGGGATCCTCAGGAAATTTTTTTCCTATCTTTTTTTCACAAAACATCTTAGATGCTAGCGTC
>JAJNBK010000329.1 GCA_021155845.1 Nitrososphaeraceae archaeon | reverse complement strand
CCTGCCCAAAATGTCGAGGTGTTCAAGTCAAATTCAAGGAGGTAATTACATGTATTAACTGCGGGCATGAACAGAAAAGGTCTAAAGATGTATCATCAAATCATTCAAAACAGCGATCAATGTTAGAAAGCAAAGGAGATTCTAAGAGTAGCCCACTAGAATTTATAGAAGATAGAGTTACCGATAAGATTGTAAAACTGATAAATATGCTTGATGTCGAAGATCTTAGCGAAGAGAAAAAAAAGGCTGATCTTCTTGAATTATATCTTAGGATTATTGAAAAAACCAGACAGTTGAGAAACAAGTTCGATGTTGGGATATCAGATGCGAATAGATCCTAGAAAATTAAGATAGGAAATCCAATAAATAGCGCTAAGATCCTATAAGACAGTAACTATTTACCTTATTTTTTATACTCTCTACACGGAGACCAAATTTCATAAAATATGGCAAGCACATCATCATCATTAATTGGACTTGATATTTAGGTCGATGTTTAATATAGAAGTGTCAAAAAAGGTGAATATAGGTAAATGTTGTTAAGACCTTTATGACAGGATGCTAAGGAAATTTATGTTTACGTTTGTGTGTAACAAACAACTAACAGATGTAAAATTAATATTATTAGAAATCTAAATATATTGTCTGAGATTTCATCTAATAAGAATTCTTCTGTCATTGTGTTTTAGTTCTTATCAATAAGCTGAACAGAAAGTAGTATATACCAGATATTTCAATAGCGGAATAAAAAAGATGATTGGAGCAAACATAAAACGTAATCTATTTAAGACCTGATTACAACCTTTTGATTTGTTATGACTAAGAAGAAGAACGCCCCTTTGCCTGCTTCTAGTGCAGGATTATTGAGGTTCTTTGAAGATGAAACCAAAGGAGTAAAAATAAAGCCTGAAATCGTATTAGGCATCACTGGAGCCATAATAGGAATATCTATTTTAATTAGGATTGTCTTTCCAATCTAATAACGACTATAATATTGGATCCTCACTCTGATAGTGTATCAAATATTCATAGAAGATGGTCTCTTACAAGGTTAAACCCGTCATCATATAGATTCTCCTTTCTGGTATCTATTCTAAGCACTACTATTATTATCGTCATATGTCATTTCTATCTTCTTAAAACGGATTGGTTCATTTTTCTTTCTCATCTACTGTTAGGATTGACGACAACTACAGGAGCAAATTTTCTTGATTTTTTTTTATTACGGGGAACTCCAAACAACAAGATCACAAAGATATATCATGTCTCTGCGTTTGCAAATCTTCTCTGGGTTTTAACAATACTGCTTGGAATTGCTTCGGATATATTGTTATCAAAGAATGAGATTACCACAAACTATATTGTTGAAGGAATGTTCTTAGCAATTGGGTTACGTATAGGAATTTTTACTTCTGTTTTTGGTGCGACTATCAGTAAGGCAATAACGGTATCCTTTATTTCACCACTGCTTTTCTTATTTGCTTTTTTGCCTTTTACTTTTTACTTTGAGGCTTTAACAACACCGATCGCTCTTGGTTTTGGATCTTCTCTCTTCTTACTTGGAATTATATGGACTATATCTGCTGATAGAGCTGGTAGACCTAGAATTGAGAGCACTTTCAGAGTTTTGCAAGCATTTCTTGCTGCATGGACTGAAAACAAAGCAGAAAATATGGAGAAGATCACAGAGTCAAGAGCTCACATTGAAACTGTAATGACATATATTCTAAAATTCAAAACTATGAATTCCAATGAGATATTTATGATTCTACCTGATCTACACCCAGGACCATTTCATCCTATAGGCGGAAGTAACCTACCTTACCTTCTGTATATGTTATTTTCTAAAAATGCCATGGTTATGCACAGTATTTCGGACCATTCTCTGAATATTCCTTCAAAAAAAGAAGTTAACAAATACGTTAAATCCTTATCTGACTCAAGACAGTCAGAAGTAGGCACTGTATGCACTAATCCAATTCTATTCCTCTCAATGGCTCCAATAGGAATGGATGATGTGCCTGAACATATTCGCACTGCTTTAGAACATTACTCAGCAGATATTGGATTTCACAATATACTCATTGTAGACACTCATAATGCAATGGGTGAATTCTTAAATAGACAGGATAGCAATATTATGATATCTGCTGCTAAACATTGTTTAAATGAACTAAGACACGCAACACAACACAAATTTAAAATCGGTTTTTCTAGCTCAGCAGAGCTTTCATATAATATCGAATCTATGCAGGATTTAGGACAATCTGGTCTTTCATCGCTACTGCTGCTTGTTGAAGAAAAAGCGTATTTTATAGGTTGGGCAGATTCTAACAATATGGATAAGGGTCTTCGAGATTATATTATTTCTCGCCTAAATAATAATAGGATAAATATGCTCGAAATATGTACATCCGATACCCATTCGACTTCTGGAAAGAGGAATAGACAAGGATACTATACTTTTGGCAATATCAGTAAACCAGATCAAGTTGCTAATATTTACCTTCAATTATCAAGAAAGTCTATTGAAAAAGCGAGTCCATCAACATACGAATTACTTTCGAGCAGATCTGCAATCAAAGTTATGGGCAAAAATCAATTTAAGGATTATTCTATTGCCCTAGAGAAATCTATGAATCTTACCAAAATTTTTCTTGTCATCACTCTTATGGTATTTATAGGAATGTTAATTTTCAGCTAGTCAATATGGCACTTTTTTTATGATATTAGGAGTTTGAATGAATGGATGGGGAGAGATTTGGACTCTCGACCACCTGTGTGTGAGACAGGTATCCTGACCAGGCTAGACTACCCATCCATTTTGGTATTACATCTTTCTATTGAGAGAATAAGAAGTTATACTTTCTAAATTGTAAAGGAGTTTTATTAATATCTTAACAAAAGACCATCGTGTGCCGCTAGGATGGTCATTCTTTATGATACCGAATTGTTATTTGAGAAAAAGACTGACTGACCTTATGACAACTATTAAATTACGTCAATATACGAAAAAGAAAGTACAATTGTTTTAGAAGGTAGAGATGCATCAAAAGATTAATGGAACTATTAACATATATTTTTTGTGAAGACAGATTCGTAGAAAAGAAATCCTAACTTCCGCATCTATGTTTGCCATTCGTATTAACAAGTCTAAGTATTCCGTTGATACATAAAATCATACACATAAAATTTATACGAAATGTTCTGTTTTATGTTTTTATCGTAATTCCTCGTCTTTAGTGACAAATGAAAGATAAATTATATTGATGTTTCTAATTATAGGAACAGTGAGACATAAAAGGATAGAAAAATCCATGGGAAAGAAATAGGAATAAAGAAGAAGATTCAAGGGGTATAAAGAGAGAGAGCGAGAGAGCAAAGCAGCAAGTATTTGTTCTGTTAAAATTACAAAAACGACGACAATCAGCGAGGCATTTAGTGCATGACGAGATCTCTATAGACACACGCGCTTTTGTTGATTTGAATAGTAAACTTCATAAAAGAATATAGATTATTGGATACAATCTATGGTTCAACCTACAAGGAGAAGAAGTAAAATTATTCCTCCCTTCGAATGTATGGAATGAAGAGACGGTAATTTCCTTTCAGAGTGTGAGCTCCGTCTTATATTGTGATAAGGCATCTGTTTTATCCTTACAGCAGATAAAAAATATCTTACATAGATAGAAGTTTCGGGGACGATATATATATATGGTAAAATTATTGTCCAGATATATGAATTATCGGATTAAAGATATTTCTTTGTCTTCAGAGGGCAAAAAGAAAATCGAATGGGCAGAAGCACATATGCCCGTGCTTGTTTCAATGGGAGATAAATATGAGAAAACTAAACCGCTCAAAGGTATTAAAATTGCTGGGTGTTTGCATGTGACAAAGGAAACGGGCGTATTGATGCGAACCCTCAAGAGAGCCGGCGCAGAGCTCTCATGGTGTGGATGTAATCCATTAAGTACCCAAGATGATGTTGCAGCTTCGCTAGCTACTGATGAAGGCATTTCAGTATTTGC
>JAJNBK010000328.1 GCA_021155845.1 Nitrososphaeraceae archaeon | reverse complement strand
CATTATGGTATAAAATACCATTTAATGGTAAACGTTATATAGGCATAATGCGTATTAATAGTATGTCATCCAAAAAAGAAGAACAAAAGACAACAGTAACATCAAATACAACAACATCATCATCGCCATCTCATCAACTAGAAGAACAACAACATTTAGTGAGCAGATCATTGGATGATACTAGGAACAATATTAGAAAGACAACAGATGAAGCAAGAAGCCAAATTCCGCGTTATACGCAAGTAGTTAATGATTGTCAAGAGCAAACTATTCAAGCTGTTAGAGAAATAGCAGATAATTATGTAGAAGCACAAAAACAAATTATCAATTCAATCCAATCAGCATACACTCCATATGTCGAGAACGTAAACGCAGCAGCAGCAGCAACACCAACAAATTGGACAACACTATTCTCTCCAAGAAGAATGTCAGAAGTATATGCAAACATCGTTAACACTTTTGCCAACAATGTTATTACTGCAACTAGAGTAACAAATAACATGATCTTTGCAAACATGGAAGCATTCAAAACATCACTGCAGCAAGCAAAAGAAAGTGCAAAGGACTTTTCTAGAATAGGTGTTAATACTGCAAAAACATTTGAAGAAACATCAAACGAGAACGTAAGACTAAGTGGCGGCAGTGCTAGTATTCTGTAGAAATACAAAAAAAGACAGACACAAAGCTTTTACGACATTGGCTGAGTGAGTGAAACCGCCAGCCTATTGGTTTTCTGTAGCGACTCTAATTTTAGAGAAAAAGGAGCTGATTTATTTATAATTTACATCCTCTTTCGCTTACAAGCGGCTTAAGTCAACTACACTATATCTATATCTAACAAATCTATTTTATTTCAATTTCTTTTCTTCCACACTCTCTTCTCTCTCTCTTTTTCTTCATATTCATCTTCCTTACTAATGATCATTTTGCTCACGGACACAAGATATTATCTTATCCAGCGGTATATTCTCTATGATAAAACTATTCGCTAGACACTCTCTATAGAATAGAGCCAATCAGATGGCATTTGTTATTCAACCAACACCTTTTCAATAACGCGTTTCTTTTTGATATTAACTTTCTCAAGACTGCCATTTATCAACTTTAACAGCCAAAATATTGCAGCAAGAATTCTATTAATCCAATCCAAATACCTTCTTTTATTTTCTCTCTCTTTTTCCTCTCTTAAATAGATGCTATATCTTTTTGCTGTAATCTTTGCTACGTACGCATCATTATACAAGTTACTATTCCATAATAACACGTTCAGATATAATAACATATTTGCGAAACCATAGTTAGGTTTATAATAATATTCTAAATTTATTAATCGAAATTTACTTCAAATGGAGTTTATAATATAAACATTCATCATCTATAGCCTATATCTCTACATGACATACTTGACGACTGTTCTGACCGGGCAGATGACCCGCTTGACGTTCATTAAATGGCACAAATGAAATATATATATAAAAAAATGATAAGGTAATGTATATCTGAAAAACTTGACTATTACTTCAATTCTGCTGCGATGAAAGAACAGATGCCTCACCATCAGAAGAAGTTGCCAAGGTTATACTAAAAGATATATAACGTCTAAAGATCCCAAGTTAAGAATGCTGCCGATGATGATGATAATGCTAATGCTGCTCCATGATATTACAAACAACAAAGAGCATGTCAGATTGAGTTTCAAAAATAATAGTAATGCAAATTTTTAAACTTAGATATCTTTATTTGCATATAATAAAGATGAACAGAAGCATTTTAATTTAAGATAAGATTAAATAAAAAATATCGTAGATATAGATTTGATAACTCACTTACTTGAACATCGGCTACATAGTTTATTGCTGTTATTAAATATGTAATTAGATTATCGATCTTCTAATCTGAGAAAGATCTATTTTGAAATCATAGAGAAAAATGTGCGATGTGCTCAGATGATAGATAGTTTTTATTTTTTGTATGACATTTGCTGTTTTATATTGAATTTATCATCAAGTTGAAGGACCCTTTCTATTTCTGTTTTTTACTTTTACCTCTTGACTGGCCTCCTCCTAAATCATTTCTGATTTTTGCCATTTTCTTGTTTTTATTAGAGTCTTTGCTCTTTTCTTTGGCTGCATTCTTATTTACTTGTTTGTTGCCTTTTGATTTTCCTACCATAGTATATGCTACACTAAATCGTATTTAGAGCAGACTAATATAACTGATAAGAATTAGCTATGAGAAGAAGAGTTTCAATAAATAAAACGGATCTGAATGTGATGTATGATGATATAGAGAGATAATTCAATTACTCTTTGTTAGATATAATATGTAGAATATACTATACTCTTAATCCTAAAGTTATCAGCGGTGATTGGGGGGAATATGAGTGAGTGAGCGAGATTAGACTCAAAATTGCAACTCATAATCAAATGATTAGGCATAACCTAAAGCATAGAATACTTTAAAATAATAGAACAGGATTAAACATTCTATGAGCAATATTGAAGCAACTGAAGATAATATAGAATCACCTTCTACATATGGAAATGATGCTTACAAGGGGTACAGAAAGGATAAGAAGAAAAAGCAGAAGGAGGATTCAAAATTAGGTGAAACCAAATAATCGAGAATATGATAGTGTAAATTCAAGTCAAAATATTGTGCTTCATTTTTCATTGATGTTTTTAGTTTTATGTCAATCAGAAGACGATTTAATGTGAAATCAATATGATTAATATACCCACAAACGAAATAATAATAAGAGAAGCATTCTACGAATGTAAGACAAATTTGACTCAATTATGCAACCCCAAAATATCTCCACACATAAGAATTCATATAAGAAGATTAAGTAGATCAAGAATCACTATTAAGAATAATACTTACTATGGATTTATTATTTAGTTGGCTCTCAAGAGATGGTAAGCTACTTTTAGCTGCTAAAATAGTAAGGACATTTGCGTACGGATTTCTAAGCGTTATTCTTGCTATATATTTAAAGTTAATTGGATTTGATGATGTTTTAATAGGTTTAGTACTTACAGTTACTCTAGTAAATAGTGTAATCTTCACTCTAATAGCAAGCTTCTATGCCGATAGAATAGGAAGACGAAGAACATTAGTAATTTATGCAGCATTAATGTCTATATCTGGTGCAATCTTTGTCACAACAGAAAATCATGTTATGCTTATCATAGCTGCTTTTATTGGTACTATTAATGTAACTGGCTCAGAGACAGGCGCCTTTCTTACTATCGAACAATCAATATTGCCACAGACAGTAAAAAATATCAAGAAGAGAAATATTATTTTTGCAATTTACAATATGGTAGGAACTTTTGCAATGTCTGCAGGAGTTCTACTTTCTGGTTTGCCAACCATTATTCAACAGCAATTTGGCGAGACATTACATCAAATTGATTCCATTAGGCCACTCTTTATTTTGTATAGTTTATTAGGTATTGTTGTAATAGGAATCTATCTTCTATTATCAAATAGAATAGAAGTAGAAGGAAAGATAGCAAGGCCATTAACACAAACGTTATCGCCAATGTCTAAGAATATTGTTGGTAAGCTATCTGGCCTTTTTGCTATTGATTCATTTGCAGGTGGTTTTGTTATTCAAAGCATTGTGTCATTTTGGTTTTTTACTAAATTCGGAGCAGATTTAACTACATTATCTTACATTTTCTCAGTGGCTGGAATTCTTACTGCTTTTTCATTTATAGTATCAGCAAAGATTGCAGATAGATTTGGGTTGATTAATACTATGGTTTTTACTCATATACCTTCTAATATCCTTATTATACTTGTTGCAGTTGCTCCTTCTCTTTCAGTAGCCATTGCATTTTATCTGATTAGAATGGCTTTATCTCAAATGGATGTACCTACCAGACAGTCATACATTGTAGCTGTAGTTAATGAAGAAGAAAGAACTGCAGCTGCTGGTATTACTAATATATCAAGAAATATATC
>JAJNBK010000327.1 GCA_021155845.1 Nitrososphaeraceae archaeon | reverse complement strand
GATGTCTTATATGCCAAGCTTTGTTTTTTATCTCTTACTGCCTTGCATCTTTCTCATAGTCTAATGTGGTGTTATCAAAATAGAAGTTCTTTGCTTTAAATGAGCTCGAATCATTCCATCCAAGATATGTTTGTTTCATGCTTTCAATAAGAGTATGTACAATAGTCTCTTACTGCTTCCATCCTCTTTTATACTTGATAAAATATGAATTTGCTGAATTAATTAGGAGTGTGAATCAATAGCTCCAGTATTGTGGCTTATCATCATCTTCGGGCATAGAACATTACAAGATTTGTGGTCATATGTTTTATAATAGAGATGATTAATTAAAGAGGGCTAATGTGTGTATATACCATCTTTTCTGCTATATCTAATATTCAATAGACAGTAACCTTTAATTTCTATTGCTAAAGAGAAAAATTTATTGAGTGATGTAATTAATGCCACAGTAGACTCCGAGATGAAAGGTCTTGTTTCTGACCTCCAGACCTTGATCAGGCAGCCAAGTGTATCTGCACGACGAGTTGGCGTTTTGGAATGTGCCAATCTTGTTGCACACATTATGCTTAAATCAGGAATTAACTCTGAAGTATTATACCTTGATGATTTGAAAAATGATAAAAAAGATGTTCCGCCGATAGTTTATGGAGAAGTTAAATCAAAAGCAAATCCTAATGGAAGAACTATTTTATTTTACAATCACTATGACGTTCAACCGGAAGAACCTTTGGAGTTATGGAAAACAGATCCATTTAGTGGTAAAGTTGAAGGTAACTATATCTTTGGACGTGGTTCTTCAGATGATAAGGGCGAACTAATTACTCGCATTAAGGCAGTAGAGTATTTTCTGAAAAAGACTGGCGACGTGCCATGTAATGTAAAATTTATTGTAGAAGGCGAGGAAGAAATTGGAAGTTTGCATGTTGAGAAGTACCTTACTAAGTATAGACATAAACTTACGTGTGACGGAGTAATCTGGGAATTTGGTTATATTGATGAAAGAGATAGACCCATTATTAGTTTAGGAATGAAAGGACTGCTCTATGTTGAACTATTATCCAAAGGACCGTCTAGAGATGCTCATTCCAGTCTAGCAGTATTAATTGAAAACCCAGCATGGCATCTTGTAAGAGCTTTAAACACAATGAGAGACAACAATGGGAAAATATTGATCGAAGGTTGGTATAAAGATGTAAGGGAATTTACTCCTGAAGAACTTTCATTAATAGCTAATGAGCCATTTGATGAGGAGGAATTTAAAAAAGAGTATGGCATCGATAAGTTTGTCAATAATGCAACAGGAATAGAAGCTCGTAAGGCATTTGTTGGAATGTCAACATGCAATATCGCTGGTCTTTTATCAGGTTATACAGGCGAGGGTGCCAAAACTATTCTTCCTTCTGAGGCCAAGGTTAAAATTGATTTTAGACTTGTTCCTGATATGATTCCTGAAAAACAATTTGAACTAGTCAAGAATCATCTAAAGGAGAATGGATTTGAGGATCATATTGATATAAAGTTAATCCACGGTGAGGCAGCCGTGAGAATGCCTTCCAACCATTCTTAAGTACTTGGTGCACCTTGCGTTTCTATAGGTAGCACATATATATATGCGAAAATTCATTCGCCAAACGAATTTGCACGAATTGATCTGCTAAATAAGACGACAAAGTGTATTGGCGCTATTTTAGAAAAATTTGCTAGTTAACGTTGATAATAGTTAAAACCACCTAGTATCGTTAGAGCCCGCCTATTTGTCAAGAAGAAGTAAAAGATAATACCGCGCTTTGTAATAATAAGCAAATTACAACCATATTACTCGGAATATAATTATTGTGGGTAACTCGTTATCCTAATTAATCTTTTAAATCGAGACAAGCATGCTAATGATGTGATATTAGAAGGCTGACTTTCTATTACTTCTTTTATCATTATAATGTATAGTCATACTTATCAATTGTATTTACAATACTGGTAATTACTTGTTTTGGTTGTAGATTTAATGGTATCTGTTAAGCGTTATTTTCTATGCTTGAATCAAACTTGACCCCAAGGTTTTGAAAAATAATTTTCTCTGAAGTTCGTGTAGGGTGGGCTATTATCTCCAGAGAAAGGTCATCTTCATTTATCATTTCTACATTTAGCTTCACAATGCTTTTTTTGTGTAAAAGTCGTCTGCTAGTTGGAGTTTGAATCCATTCTGTATATTTTTTATAGCGGATCATACTCGTCGCGAGAATGGGAACATTCAGATATATGCCATGCTTTAACAATAACATAAGAAAAATTGAAAGTAGATGATTTATGTTACCAAGTCCCCTACCTGAGTTAATATCAATTTTTTTGTAATACATATTATAAAAGTTGTTGACAGAATCGTACATTTTGTATTTCCCAATAATGATATTAAGTCTGACTTCGCATATGCAGCAAACATAGTGTCAAGATCAATATATATTACTTTTTTTTGACACTGTGATGCTATCATAGAAGTAAAACAAAGCTTTGCATAGGGATCATTATATGTTAGGCTATTCAATCCCTTTGTGCTAAAGATATCGTTATAGGATGTATCCACTTCTATATTGGTTTAGATGGATGCAGGATATAATGGATTTTATGGTGATAATAGTATTGAATTAGATCTGATTCGAAGAGACTTTCCACTTACAAGAAAGAAAGTTTACATGAATAATGGAGCCATTGCTCCTATTCCAATCTCTACAATCAAATCAATTACTGACTTTCTTTTAAAATGTTCTGAGGATGGACCTGATTCTAAAATAATATACGACTATATCGTTTCATTAATGAAAGAACTACGTACTAGAGTTACTCATATGATAAATTGTGATCCTAACGAAATTGTATTTACTCAAAGCACCACAGAAGGTCTCAACTATGTCTGCAATGGTCTCGACTGGAAAAAAACTGATTCTATTATCGTTAGAGGTGGACCCCACGAACATTATGCTAATTATCTGCCATGGCTGCAATTATCAAAAAGAAAAGGTGTAAAAATAAACGAATTGGAGATTGATGAAAATGGATATTTTGATTTTACAAATCTGGAGAAGTTGGCAAAGAAGAAAAATACGAAACTAATTACATTGAGCCATGCACTATATAATTCTGGTGCAATAATGCAAGTTGAGGAGACTGGAAAAATTGCACGTGAAAATAATATCTTATATTGCATCGATGCTGCCCAAACAGTGGGCTCAATTGAAGTGGATGTAAAGAAAATTGGTTGCGACTTTATGGCATTTCCAGGATTTAAGTGGCTTTGTGGACCTGTTGGTATTGGAATATTCTATTGTAGTAAAAATGCTGGTGAAATTCTAATTCCTCAATCTATTGGTGGAGAATCGGCAATATTATCAGATCAGAAAGTTATTGCCTACGTTGAATCTCCCCAAAAATTTCAGACCGGATTTCGCAATTATCCTGGTGTTGCAGGATTGGAATCTTCACTACGATATATTTTACGTTTAGGTATAGCAAATATTCATAAGAAGAATATAAAAATCGCAAATATATTACGAAGTGAACTTATAAAGATCAAGGGTATTAATATTTATGGACCAGAAGATGAAAAGGCGAGAACATCCATAATTCCCTTTTCCTCTTCCAATTTAGATGCTAAAACTCTCGTAGACAGATTGGAACAAAATGAAATTATGTTTGCTGAAAGAGATATTGGAGGTGGAAAAAAGGTAGTTAGAGCGTCACCACACTTTTTTAATAGCGAGGAAGATGTTGTAAGGGCAGTGAGTTATATTAAAAATATTTTGAAATGATTGTTATTATTGCTGTTGTTGTTGTTGCTTCTTCACTTTATCTCCTTGGCCTTCGATCACAATCATGGTAAGAGTCGATCTAACTTTATCAATTCTTCTTACATGCCAAGTGATAGTTTCCCTCAGTTTGTCCATTGTATCTGATGTGATCTTAAGAATGATGTCATAAACACCGTATACTCCACTTACTTCAATGACTTCAGGTAATTTTTTCAGTTCTTTTAAAATTTCTTCCTCAGAACCAAGGTCACAGTTTATTAGGACATATGCTGTAGGCATGCAAACAATATATGTTCTTTGCGAGTATTAAACTATTTTTTCGTTTATAGATGATTGAACAAAATATAAAGAAGTGATTGGTTTAAATTTCTAATATATTCTCCTAAACCAGCGATGCCTCTATTTTGTTGTTGTTGTTGTTGATCACTGCTACTTAGAAACTTCCAAATAACGATTATATGCTTCTGAATTATTGTCAAACTCTTCATTTGATACATTTTTGCATCTTTATTGTTAGCAGTGTTTTACAATGGTTAATTTGCTTTTCGTTTGGGGATATGATTTGATAACTGTCTGAGGTTGAGCTCTGAGAATAGCTTCTAAAATTGGTTTAATCTGCTGTTTAACTTCTTTATCAGTAACCGTTGAATCAATAGCATCTAATATTAATTGTTGTTGTGAAACAGTTTCTAGCTCAACATCTTCAACAAGAGCAAGAGTGACATTTATGCCTGTGTCTGTTATTTGGTTAATTCTATAACGAATTAGTGATTCTTCCAAATCAACAATATTTATAATTTTAATATTTATAATATATTACTTTTCACTCTAGAATCTGCTCCCTACCTATGACTACGTAAGGTTATCGAGACAAATTTTCATTATGTTAACTTTAAAGGTTACAATAATTAGTGCAAGATCTTTTTTCAAATTGTAAACAAGTTCTTCTATTTTAGAAGAAGCAAACACTATAAAACTAAATACAGGTATATCGCAATACTATAAAATATTTTCTCCTTTTTTACGTCTGACGACAAGTCTTTCTGTGTAATCATATACAAGTGAACTTGTTAGTAATATTATAATATAAAGTCAATCTTCATACTTTTGTTATATTCGATCTAATATCTAGCGATATTCATTGATAGTGAAATCTATATAAATTTTTAGAATATTTGGAATATTTATACTGTGTGATCTAAAAATATGTTCATTTCATTAATTTGTAGATATAATACTAAAAGTTTACAAAATTTGTGATAAAAAACCTAACACGAAATCCAGATATTAGCGCCCGTAATAATAAATTTGAGCAGAGATAATGGCAGAAGATACCTCCTCAACATCTAGCAATACTATTCCTTTTCCAACCCTCACCATTTTATATTTACCAGCAGAGGCGGAAAGTATAATCCATGAAGTAAGTCAGAAATATTGTAACATCACAGTAGAGGATTGTAAAGGATATTTTCATGGTGGAGTCCAAAAAGACTATAAGAAGATAACTATCTGGA
>JAJNBK010000326.1 GCA_021155845.1 Nitrososphaeraceae archaeon | reverse complement strand
CTTCTGGAATGCTAATGCACCCTGTGGCCCAAAGATAATATCGTTTCTCCCCCATGCAACTAATGTAGGAGGTTGGTTGGTTCTAAAATATTCATGCCACATAGGATATTGTTTCAAATTATTTTGGTAGTCATAAAATAAGGCAAGCTGTATTTCTTTATTGCCTGGACGATCCAATACATGTTGATCCAAATTCCATGAATCTGGACTAATTACATCAGAGTTGCGAGTTCCGTTCACATACTGATATTTTGTAAAATCAGCTACTAAGAGTTTTCTTATATTTTCCTTATTTTCTTCGCTAGGATTTTCCCAATACGTACGTATTGGATCCCAAGAAGATAGTAATCCTTCTTCATAGGCATTTCCATTCTGAGTAATTATTGCTTGAATTCGTTCGGGATGTTTGACTGCTAATCTGAATCCCACTGGAGCTCCATAGTCATGAACATAAATACTATATTTCTCTAATTTTATTTCTTCAACAAAATTGTTTATCACATTGGATATCTAATTTTATTTCTTCAACAAAATTGTTTATCACATTGGATAAGTTATCAAACGTGTATTCAAACTCATTCATTGGAGGTTGATCACTATTTCCAAATCCTGGATAGTCAGGAGCAATAGTATGATATTCGTCTGCAAGCTCATTGATTAAATTTCGGTACATGTGAGATGAAGACGGAAAACCATGAAGTAGTAAAATAGTTGGGGTTTTTCCTATTTCCAGCTTGCCGATAAAAGATGTCTAGGCCATTTATATTTGCAGTTTTGTATTGTACTGTATTCTCACCGTATTGTGCTTTCACCGTAGATCCTGATGTCTGCAAATATTTAATCTTCTAATACATAAAATGCTAATCATCCCAGAAATGTTCTTTTCTATCCTTCACCAAGGAAATATTTTACCAATTCTTTCTATGACCTATGAAGCCTATATCAAAGGTTACGAACCAAGACTTCAAATCAGATTGAATCGTCCGTTCTTGATTTAGAAAGGCCTTCTCCTTGCAGGTACTGAACAACTTTGTTTGTCATATCCCGATCAAATCCTAAGGTTTTTCCGATATCCCACATACTAACCACGAAGTCGTATTTCCATCAGTGATTTTGTACAATTCGAGAAGGAATTGGAGGCGCTGTTTGAGTTTGTCTTCTTAGCGATTTGGAAGATTGATTAATGAATTTTATGTGACACTTGACTTACTGTCGTTACCATTAAAGGAAATCACCTTCAAGCAGTCCACTTCCAACATGTATTCGATCTATATGCTTTGACAGATCAGATTTGTTTTCAAATTTGGATTCACAATAAGGACATACAATTTCGACTACTTTTTCAACTGCTTTACCAGGAGAAGGAGATTCAATTTCAGCAAGATCTAAGCTTTCTGTTGGGACATTTCCTATTATCGACATAAGAGTAACTAAACCTAGTTGAACCTCCTTAGTCTTTTCTCTTCTTACCACTAACAGTCTTCTAATTTTTAGACTTCTCATCAGAGATATTGCTTCTGTTACCGAAGCTCCTTCATCAATAGTAACTAGAGGAGAGCTCATCACGTCCCTCAATATCGTCTTGTATGGTCCTTTATTTCCCCCAATAACTCTGTATAAAATATCTCTCTCAGTTACTATTCCTGTAACAAGAGGATTTTTTTCAGAAGAAGATACTGATCTAACAAGAATAGAAGAAATCCCTCTATCCTTCATTGTCCTTACTGCATCATAGACGATTGAATCTTCAGGTAAGGTTACTAACTCAGTTTTTATTAAATCCTCTATCCTTTGTCTTGATGATGTCGAATACATCAGAATATCCCTACGCATAATATATCTAACACACATTTATTATTGAATCGGGAAGTTGCCAATTGGTCAGTGTACATTATAGAGTGGTCCTTCTTCGTTCATATATATTATAGTTAACTAGGCAGCTAGATGATTATAATATAAAATAAAATTAAGCACCAAGAAGAGAGTGAGGAAGATATGAAAGGAAAATGTAAAGCGTCGTATATAATATTTTAGAATTTTTAATATGGTTTTTTTGATCCTTCTAGTTATTCTAGTCTGACTTTGTATAGGAATCAGGTTCATGGAAGATTAAGAGGTTTTCATCACCATAATCAAATAAATCATATGAACATCATCAGCAAAAGTAAGCTGATACACAGTAATAGAAGAAGTGATAGAAGTAGTAGAAGTAGTAGTGATGCTAACGACTCCTATAGGAATAAGTTAAAACCATCTTCTAGATGGTGTTATTATTGTTATATCACTACTTACATACTTCAATTTGAGATGAAAAATGATAGCCTGCTGCTTCACAATCTATAACAGAACTTTGCATTTTAACTCCTCGATTCTTTCGCCTTCTGCCATTTATCTATGAAATACGTGAATTTCATAAACTTGCTCTTTAAACCTTCTTAATATGCCTCCTATAGTCTTGTTAAGATCTAATTCACCAGTTTCTAATTGATAATAAATTACTAGTTTGTATATTTTTATTTATTTTCAATGCATCACCATTATAACGTATTGCTTCAGTGGCTAGAGCACCCAATGCTTTCTCTGGCCAAACCATTCCGGTAGGATGGAACTGTACCATCTCCATATCTACCAAATCTGCGCCTGCTTCATATGCTAGAGCCACTCC
>JAJNBK010000006.1 GCA_021155845.1 Nitrososphaeraceae archaeon | reverse complement strand
CCTGTGGTATTTGCCATGCTGTTGTTGTCATAACAACAGAAGCTATTGCTATCGCCACTGAGATAGCTGGTAGTGCTTTCCTACTTACAATTTTTTTTACATTTGTCGTTCTTATCATTTTGATAAAAAGAACTAAATTTTCTTATAATCCTTGTTTACCTATGAAACGTAACTAAGTTACCTCAAGAGTTGTTTTATTAATCAGAGAAGGATTAATAATTTGAGCTCAAAGAGGTAGTTGTAGCAGGGATATTTATTGTTATATAGAAAATGAGATCAGGGAGTCTTCTTATTATTTCGCTTAAGCACTAGCTGCCCATATAGTTTGAGAACCATAATCAAACAAACATACAAGTATCATTTTTGAATATTATAGTAATGATGTAGTTCTATAAAACGATACAGTAGTGAAGCCGGTTCAGTGGAATGCGGGACAGAATTGACTCTATCTTACGACTCACATTTGTTACAGTTATTATAATATCTTAATAAGGCAAACTAATTCAAAGCTTTAGGCTGTTATTCATAATATCTCTCTAATCTATCATATTATGACAGTAGGATGATACCAAGGCTTATTCGTATTCCATACGGTGGGGAATAGTGCGGGGAATTTCCGCAGAATTTGGGGAAAAGTGTGTGAAAATTTTCTAATAACATCCTTATTGCGTGGAAAAAAGTGTAGAAGGACCTATTGATATGATTTAGTATATGTTATAGAATGAAAATAACTTGTCTATATAATTGATCGGCCATAATAACATATTTACTATTTGCAAATTTGTTAAAGCAATTTAATTCAAATCACGATGGCCACCGCTGAATTAACAAATTGTTTTATATCTATTACTTCATTATCTAAATGGAATTTTAAATAAAAGATCATTCTATCTCTTTCTCTTTATGATATATTTGTTATCAGTTATGTCTTATTTCTATCTGTTACCACCGTACGGTATTTGAATTCAGAGCATTAATACTAATAGTCTCATTTATACTGAATATGGATGGTTATTTTGATATTGAAGTTTATTTAATATTTGAATATTCAAAGATTACAATGCATACCTTTTGTTATCTCTCCCGTTTCCTTTTCTTTTCTGCTTTTGCAGGTGTTGTTTGGGTGTTATATTAATGTGTTATATGAATATGTATATATATATATATATATCACTCCGAGATGTTGCAGAAAGCCATCCTATTGTTAGTAGAGACATTCTAACTAACAAGATCTGACATAAGAAATACATTGACAGGAGTCTTCCCTTTGAATATGATAAATGTATTATTGCTCTAAATCCATAAGAGAAGATTCTCGCTGATCCCAAAGGCTACAATAGGACTAGTGTTATCCGGAACTATTTGTTATACCAGTTAATGCCTGGAAGAAAGGCTGATATTCAGGCGACAAAGGTCCAACTACTCCAAGCTGAGCCAAAAATGTAAGGTCATCACGAATTGCTTTGTGTTCTACTATTTTTCCATCTTCACTAATACGATATATATGAACTGCTTCATAAGAGATTTTATTTCCTGTAGGCTGGAGAATGAAGAAATTACCTGTGTTTGTACCTGTTACATTTATTATAGAAACAACGATATCACCTTGTGTAATGATTGCCTGTTCTTTGTGGTGAAGATCAGGAAAAGCGATACGATTATTTTTTATAGTATCTATAAATTCCTCAGGTCCTCTAAGCTGTCCTCTAACTGGATCTACCTGCGATTCATGATTAAAATATTGTGGGCTTATGAACTGAGAAACATTGCTTACATCTCCTGTATTAAAAGCTTCAATAACTTGTCTGGCAACCTTAATATTGTTTTCTTCAGTTGCTTGTGCATCTTGTCCTGATGCGTTGTCTACCACAGACATTGTAGGCAATATTGCTACAAGCAATAATAATCCAAAAGATGTTGAAGCCATTAATACACTTCTTGAATCGTGCTTCAATAGTTCTGGAGACTTGTATTCAAAACACATAATATTGTCATAGTGGTCTTATGACTTAAGAAGATATTAAATTTCTCGGGTATATTCTTTCTATCGTACAGGCACATCCATTATACAAAGCCTCTAATCATAAAAAACAATTATACCATAAGAGTATCAATAATACATCCACTATATCCATCACCATCTCCACTTTTGCTTATTTTGTCAAAAGCAGCAAGATTTGAGGTTATTTATTTTAGTGGAGGTATCATAAACTGATATCTCCACTCATTACTGTAGTATCTCCACCATAATGTTGCCTCTATTGTTTCTTTTTATGAGAGTGGAGGTATTCGTTCTAGAGTTATTGGACATATTATACAAGAATACCTCACCGATTTTATGCTAATTTTGAGCACAAAATATGATCTGGTGAAGAGATGGTGGAGGTTTTTATCTATTTTATAACAAGGCCTGCTAACTATGACAAGCATAGGGATTCATTCAAGGTCCAGAAAACTAGACTCCCAACCACAGACTGGCTATGGATAGTTCTTCTAAACCCAGCTAAATATGCAGGGCTGAAGGTGGGGGTTGATCACGAAATGAGTTCCCTCAGGAGATACCCTTAATTATTTCTCTTGCTTCTGGCTGGGGAAAGATCTCCTTTAACTTCCTAGGTCTTTTGTCCTCGAAGACGATATCAGAGTGCCATTTGGAACCAAAGGCGGTTAGTTGCATCAAGATAGGCATGGTGTCTTTACCCTTTTCAGTAATCTTCCATTGTACCATCATTGGCGATCTTTTTTCCTTGGAGCATTCGATGAAACCCTCCTTCTCGAGCTCCTTCAAACGCATTGAAAGGACCCTAGGTGTAAGACCTTGAATGGATTCTAAGAGTCGATTGAAACGATTTATCTTGAGAAAGCCAATATCTCTGAGTATCAGAATGGTCCACTTCTTTCCGAGCACTCCTAGGCTAGTTCTGATTGGACATGTTGTGAACTTTACTTGGGGCCATATGGCGCCTCCTTCTTTACTATTCGATTCCTCATCTTCTTGACGTTTGATATATTGCCGCAACTATACTTTTATTCCCTTACATACTTAATAACTATATTTAGTATAGTGTTAGCCATGAGTAAATCAAACAGAATGGAAATGGAACAAGAGATTGGAAGTGTGGTCTGGCACTCTATCGCTCGACTACCAAAAAAGAACCATGACGCGATGGTGAGGATCGCTAAGCAATTTAATGACATCTTCAAGAAGCAGGGAGGGCTTCGCTCGGAGGTTTTCCAGCTCACCAATACTGAGGCACCTATGGATGGCATTACCAACATAGCCAAAACTGTTTCTGCCAACCAAGACGAGGAAGTTTGGATGGAATTACAATACTACAGAGATCGCAAGCACCTTGAGGAAGTCACAGCAAAGTTTGGAAATGATGAGAATATGGAACGACTCTACAAACAGTCTGTGGATCTACTTAGTCCTGGATCCAGCTTCATCATGGGAGAGTTCAGCCGCCTTGAGGTCTAGCTATTAAAATGCCAACAATAGTTCATTTTGATATTCCTGCAGATGACCTTGAAAGGGCAAAGAAATTTTATAGTGATCTTTTTGGATGGAAAATAGAAAAATGGTCTGAATCAGGTACTGGTGATATGGAATACTGGATGGTAACTACGACAGATGAGAAAGGAAATAAAGGAATAGATGGGGGAATCATGAAAAGACAAAATCCACAACATCAAGTTACCAATTCTATTGACGTAAAATCAGTAGACGAGTATTCTTCTAAAGTACAGCAATTGGGAGGTAAGGTAGTTTATCCTAAAATGGCAATCCCAAAAATGGGATACTTTGCAGGTTGTCTTGACACAGAGGGCAACAGTTTTGGTATTTTTGAGTATAACGCAAGTGCAAAGTGAATTCATATGGTTAACCAAGTGCCCAGGATAACAAGCCGGTAATTTTTCTCCATCCGTTCGGCCATCATTGTTAAGTCTCATGCGCATTAGGGTTATTGCGAGAAGTAGGGGTCAATCAGATACGATTGATTAAATCAACTAAAGAAAAAGTAATTAATGTTGCAACAAATGCAATGAAAAAATAGGTGAGTGGAAAACATGAGAAAAGTAATTTATCAATGATGCTATCACTTGATGGTTTTATTGAAGGACCAAGCCGAGAATTAGATTGGCATGTCTGGGATGAAGAAATGGAGAAATATATGTGTACGACGATGTACTAAATAAGGAGGAAGCTATTTTATACGGATGCGTGGCTTATCAACTTTTAGCAGATTACTGGCCATCCGCTGCCGATAGCATCGCTCCCAAGATGAATAATTTACCCAAAATTGTTTTTTCAAAGACCTTGGAAAAGGTTGAATGGAATAACTCAAGGCTGGTTAAAGAAAATATTGCAGATGAAGTCTCGAAAATGAAACAACAGTCAGGTAAGGATCTTGTGCTATTCGCTGGTGCCGATATTGCATCAACTTTTATACAAGTGGCTTAATTGATGAATAACAGATTATAGTTAATCCTGTTGTCTTAGGCAGCGGAAAACCTTTATTCAAAAGGCATAAAGGACAAACTTAATCTGAAACTTTTGAAAATAAAGACCTTTAGTTGTGGAAATATTATACTTTACTACTAACCGGTAAAGGTCAAAGAAATATCAAAATCAGTATGACAGAGACTAATATAGACTAGACACATTTTTGTGATCAAAGAATCTGACAAGGTGAAGGAAATTCTATTCGGGAAGATTAAGCGTCTCCTGCGCTTTAATAATAGCTATGTAGATGTAAAAGTAGAGGCTTGAAGGGAATCATTTCCACTCCCATGCTACAGTTGTGACATTACCCATGTTTTCGTCTATCAGGTGTTTATAGACTGCATATTTATTGTTGAGAGATGATAGTTCGTCTCCAGTATAAGATGATGCATTAAAGAGCATAACACCATTAGTCAAGAGTATATTTGCATCACTAGATTGACTGCTAATATCTTCGTAAGAAACTTTGATGCTGCTATTTTCGTTTTCTGGCATTATATCAAAAACTCCTTTCTGAAATACGGTTCCATCATCAGGATTAGTAATGTAAACGCCGCTTCCATTGTCATGGTATCTAATCGTACCATTGATCACTCCATATCTACCAAATGTTATTTCTAAGTTACCCAAATCCGGATTACCTATTGGTCTTACATTTGTTGTATTGTGGTCGTATTGAACTAGAAATGGAGTTCCCAAATCCAAGGTATTGTTTAGAGGAAAAGTAAAGTCAACATCAGCTATTGTATTTGCTTCTTCTTGTCCTGTTGCATCTCGGATATAGTTGGTCGGTGAGAACGGTAGTAGTGAAGGGAGTGGAGATGAGTATACTGCTAGTATCAAAAATAGTGCAGTTACTACTAATATTTTTCTTGTCATACAAAGTATAGAATAAAACAGATATATAGAAAGAGGGTTTTACAAATGTAAAATGTTAAACCTGGAAAAATACTTTACTGGTACTGTTTCTTCTGCGGCTCACTTATATTATATATACTAGAGGAAGATGCTAGTCGGGGGAATAATCTCAGTTCAGCGTCCTACCTACCACCAAGTTAGGGTCTGACAGAGTGATTAACTAACAAATTTTGACTACCCAGACTATTCTCCAAGTTATAACCTTAACAAAATAGAAAAATGAATAACTTGATCCATAGGAAGATTTGAATCCAGGCCCCGGCTTATTAAATATACTTGACTGACAGACCAATGAGTAATCTTAGTTTCAAGTTCATGTCCTCCTTTTTCAAGTTCCGCGATTTCTTCTCATCATCGATTAAAATCCTAGAGCAGATAGATATTCGACCTGGTTGGAACATTCTTGATTATGGAGCAGGATCTGGAAGTTATTCCATTCCAGCGGCACAACGTGTAGGACCTACAGGAAAAGTCTATGCAGCAGACATTCATCCCCTAGCCATAAACGAAATCAGGAAAAAATCAGATATGAAAAGGCTCAAGAATGTGCACATAATACTCACTGATTGCAAGACTGAATTACCTGATGCTTCGATAGATGTTGTCCTGTTATTCTATGTACTCCATGACTTTAAAAATCCTGATTTAATCATAAAAGAACTTGATCGGGTGCTCAAACCTATGGGATTGTTATCAGTAATCGATCATAAATTTGATAAAGAAAAAGTAATCTCTACAATTAATCATGCTACACAACATTTCAAACTTAGAGAAGCAGGAGTAAGCAATAACAAGAACAAAAAAGAAATGTTAATTTTTTCCAAAGAAGTATAAATGCTGCTCACTAGGTCAAAGACGAGAACGACAATAAAACAAGAGTCACATGTATTGTTAAGCGGTTGGAAGGTTTCTGTTCACGTCCAGATACAGCACATATCTCTCCTTTTATTGATCTTATTCTCCAAGCATCCAACTAGATTTCTTAATAAGCTAAGAAATATTAGAATATGATGGCTACCATAAATACTAAATTATAATACAAAAATATATAAATTCTACAGGTTCAGTGGTATGCATACGGTAGTGTATATAATCCACTCTTAGTTTGTGGACTGTTAATACAAGAGTTTATCTTTCTCATGCGCACAGGATGTATTCTTACTTCTTTAACATTTTGTTTATTTCTTTTACTAGGTCTTCATTATCTATTGGCTTTCGAATAAACAGATTTCTATCTAACGCGCGGTACTCTTTGTTTCTGAATTCCTCATAATATAATTCACTTGCTGTAAGAAAACAGACTTTAGCGTTGTTGTCTTTCTTTTTTATTTCGTGATATAATTCAAAACCATCCATCTTCGGCATTTTTATATCAAGAATAATCAAATCATACAAACCCGGCTTGAATTTTGATAATGCTTCTTGTGGGTCATTAAATGAATCGACTTTGTATCCATAATACTCCAAAGCCAAGGTAGAAACCTGAGTGAGATCGGGTTCATCGTCTACAACTAAAATTCTATTATTTTCCATAGGTTAATTATCTCCATCGGCCGTGTTTATGTCGCTGGCAGCAGGCAGACTAAATGTAATAGTAGCGCCACCACTCTTATCTTCGCTGACATCATTGTTTTCGGCCCATATCCTTCCACCATGGGCTTCTATAATACTTTTGCAAATAAACAACCCTAAACCAGTGCCTTGATAGGACTTTGAAGCAAATTTAGAAAATAGCCTACTAAAAATTTCACTATTTATCCCACTACCTGTATCGGTAACACTTACAATGACTTCTTTTCTCCTATCCTCCCCATGGTTGTATTCATCCTTTTCAAATAAATTAATAGATATTTTCCCTTGATCTGTAAACTTGATCGCATTACTTAACAAATTGGAGAGAACCTGAATTATACGATCTTTATCTGCTTCTACAAAAATAGGATTATTGTTATTATTATTCTTATTGATTAATTTGATATTGTTATTTTTTGTCCTGTCTTTGTGGTCCTCTATGAGAGATGATATTACGTCACGCATATTAAATCGCTCCTTGTTTAGTATTAGTGTCTGGCTTTCAATTCTTGTGACATCTAATATGTTAGCAATGAGTGTCTGGAGTCTTTTGGCATTTCTTTGTATTATTCCTATCAATTCGTCTTTTCTTTCTGGGTAATACTGCAACAACCCACTAGTTCCAAGAATGGCTTGAGTAGGTGTTTTCATCTCATGACTTGCTATATTGATAAATTCTCTTTGCATCTTATCATGAATCTGTAGTCGTTCATTTGCTTCCCTTAACTCTTCATACAATTTTGCTTGCCTCCACAAACCCTCAAAGATTGAAAGATAGGACATAACTGTTGGTTCACTAGTAGAATAAGTGGACAATCCTATGCCTTTTCCATTACCAAAGATTCTCTTTTGTCAACAACTAGTATGGTAACTGTAGTCATCGCAGTTTCTTTAAACTGAATATTGCTACGTTGTACTTCTAAACCTTTCTCTTTCTTCTGGTTTTCTTGTTGCTCTCTTCTCACTGCTATAGATGCTATATTTTGTAGTATCTTTTCAACATCGTCGTTACTTGGAGTTATGATTCTAACATTTACATTATGTTCTGCCACCGATTTCTTTAAAAGTTCTATTGCACCTATGCGTTCTTCACGAAGAAAGGCATTGATTGTAGGCAGCATCAGTAGTATTTCACTTTTGGCTGATTTTATCATGTTTATGAATAATTCAAGTATTTTTCTTGGACTTTGGATTATCTCTGTCTCTCCTAAGTCAACACCTTCTTCAATTTCTCTTATCTTTTGTTCTGCAGGTTTTGCTTTACTCCATAAAGTTTCAAACACATACCGCTGCTGATCAAGAATCGATCTAACATTGCTATATATTACTTGTTGCAATAGAGCCGCTTCCTGCATTGTAGCCGAAGCCGTGTATCCTTTTTCACTTATTGCAAAATTTCCCTTAACTCCATCAAGGTGACGAAGTTCCGATATTTGCATTATTTCTTTACAATACTTAATATTGTCTTTTGTGATGTCTGTTACGAATCTTGACTTGACATTCCTTTTTTTAAGTTCATAAAATCCTTTCTTGAACACTTCTACACCCATTGCTACGGATGGCCAAGTATAGTCTGCACAGATATTCATATAATCCTCTGCAGTATACAAGAATCTGATTATTACCTCAGTAGTTTTCTCAATCCCATGCAGTACCTGAGTCTTCTCAGAATCGACAGGAGGAGTATTAGTGGCTGGCAATAATATATGGGATATCAACAAATCATAATATAAAAGGTGTTTTCTCCCCCCATGTTAGACGATTAGCTCTTTCAGTTCAGGCTGGACTTTTGCCAATTTATCAATGAGGAGTTGTATATAACATGAGAAGCGATTATATATAATGTATAAAGCACAGTGAGGAAAATTATGATAAAAAAACAGACATTCTTAAGATTGCTTAATAATGGTTATTTTTCGATATGCATGTTAACTAGACCTATTTATTTTTCGATATGCATGTTAACTAGACCTATAAGAGTCTGAATTTTACTCTTTAATATTCCAAGTCTCACCTCAATTAATTATGTTTCAACTAGTGATTCTATACCATGGGGAAAGTATTCCATACAGTGGAGAATAGTGTGGGGAATTTCCGCAGAATTTGGGGAAAAGTCTGAAATTTCTAATAACATCCTTATTGCGTGGAAAAACGTGTGGAAGGACCCATTGATATGATTTAGTAGATGTCATAGAACGAAATTGGATTATCTTACATAAGTGTATAGTCGGTATTATCTCTCTGAGTCATTATCGTAACTCTCTTGCTAAAAATTTTAATCGGTTCAGTGGATGTGAGACAAATATGATTTAATTTTGTCACCCAGAATACAACAACTCTTAAAGCAAATGATTACCATATAGCATACCAAACGCAACGGCTAACAGTAATCAGACATTTAGTTGCGAAACATGCAACTCAACATTCAATTCACGTGATGAATTAAAACAGCACAGCATAAAAGAACACGAAGATAAAACTACTAATGTCGGTAGTACTGAACTGACTTTTAGATGCGAAACATGTAATGCGGTATTTAATTCACCTGAAGATCTAAGGCAGCATAGTATTAAAGAATACGAAGATAAAAGATAACTAGTACCACTTCGCTATTGGCTAGAGAGAAGAGTAATAATCAAACAGGAACTTCAGAACCAATTACGAGAGTAAGCAATAATTGAGCCAGAACTGGGTCGATATTGAAGCTTGCTGCCAATGGTAAGTATTTGTGAAAGTAAACAAGAAGCAGAACCAGATTGAGAATAAAAATACATCATCCTTTTTGTTTAATTTTTGAACATTGCTTTTACTCTGTAGTGAATATATTTTATAACATCGATGAAAGTATCTCTTGTTACTAGGAGAAATTACAACATCAAGACTATCCAGTCTCTTTAATAAGTTATCGATTAATCTTTCAGAAAACGTCTAAAAGCCGAAAATAATTGGCGATGCTATACTGGAACATAAACATAATAATCAGGAATCCAAAAAGTCGTTATTATGAAAAATTATTCTTAAGAAAACACCGCCTTATTGATTGTTGATCCATTCAATTGATCCATTCAATGATTTTTTATCAGAGAGTGGTAAACTGTGGTCTCTTACGAAAGAAACCGTCAAAGGCGTTAACCTGATCGAAAACCTGAAAAATATATTATCCGCAGCAACATCCCCAGGAATAAAAGTTGTATACATTCCGCATCATCTTACCGAAAAAGGGGACTTTGCAGACTGGAAATTCTTGGCTCCTACACATCAGGGATCTTTAGATAATTCCCTGTTTGAAAAGGAAGTTGGGGTGGAGAATTCCAACCTGAACTCTTGCCTCAAGGCGGCGATCTTATTGCCCAAAACCATTGGACTGCCAGTGGCTTTGCAAATACAAACCTTGATTTTTTGTTGAAGCAGAACAATATAGATCATGTGGTTATCGCAGGTATGAAGGCGAATACCTGCATTGATACAATATCAAGGTATGCGGTCGAATTAGGCTATCATACCACCCTTATCAAAGATGCTATTGCTGCATTCAACTGGGAAGAAATAAAAGCAACTGTGGAAGTTAATTTCCCCAATTACGGTCATACATTATTATCTACG
>JAJNBK010000325.1 GCA_021155845.1 Nitrososphaeraceae archaeon | reverse complement strand
ATTGTACTTGTATTAGTTAGTGGTGGTATTTCGCCAGTTACATTTCTTAGATTTGCTATAGAATGAGTATGCAATCCCGCTCCGCTTATTTGAGTCATTATAATGTTGACATTAAAGTCTGAAAGGTTGCCATTCATAACACCATAGCTCCAATTACCACCTAATACCCATATATCTTCTGGATGACCTCCTAATGTAGCATTACTTGCTGTTATGATATCAGCAGCTAAACTACTTATTGTTCCTTTAGCATTAAATGTATCAAGGTTACTAGTGGTAGTAGTATCATTAGTAGCTGATGGTGTCTGAGCTGATGCTAATTGAATTATGTTGTTGTTGTTCATTGTTGTTGTTGCTACTGGTACTATTGATAAGCTTCCAACAAAAAATATTATTCCAAATATCGTAGTTATAATGGTCTTCTTAGTAGTTGATATATAATTAAACCTATAATTCATACCTAACTATAATAGGTGTGAAAAATAGTATTTAATACTAGCAGCAATAGTAGTCTTGTACATGTTGGACAGCTATATTAATGACTGACCATTATTTTTACTCTGGTACTATAATAGGAATACTTGATAAAATTGACTTGAACATATAAATTGACTTGGCAAGGATTGTAGGAGGTCTTGTAGAAGTATGGCATTGGTTGATTGTAGATTTGATATCAAGGGCTGTTAAGTCAAGAATTGATAAAATGATTTCTAATGGCGTAATAGAATCTTTCATACTAAATGTTAATCCTGCAATAATGATTCTAGAAAGCTTTGACGGAATCCAAAAGCATGTTTTCTACAAAGCCACATAATAGATATACTTTAAAGATGTTCTTTCAGACATAAAGACAATTATTACTTTTCAAGCTATATTCTTACCTTCAAGTGAACAAAGCCTCAAGAAATATCTAATTACATAAAAGTATTTGTCAGCTATTATTATCATGTATTAACAATACATATGTTAATGTTTTATTCTATAAGTTATATAGTATCAACAGATGCTATTTGAAAATAATTCTCTGTTATACTTTAAGTATGATTTAATAAGAATAAACAAAATATCAAACTATATTTATGTTCAGGCTAATATGATGAAAGTTGGAGATAATCACAGGTACGACAGTTTATGCTTTATTATGATGTCTGGAGAAAATAAAATTGGAAAATAAAAAGCGAAAAGAAAAAACAAATATCTTAACGTATAAAGGAGCAGTGTATGGAGCATTTGCTGGCTTTATAGCAACTTGGTCTATATCTACAGCTATTGCGGCATCTGAAGTGGTACTAGGTCTGCAAATAAGTACATTTTATTCTATTATGGGTATTAGCTTGGGGTTAAATATTAGATGGAAAAAAATACGCATGCTCAATCCACTTCAGAATACATTAACTGGTATGGGAGCAGGGATCGTGATATGGTTAGTATTATTCTTGCCATTAACCTCATTATTCATTCAACCATCTATCCAACGCATTGTTAGTCTAGAGTCAGAATTACAGTATCCACTATTATCAGAAGATATGAACCAGTTAATCCAAAAAATTGCACTTGGCGCAATAGCATTTCATCTAGTATGGGGAGCAGTATTCTCATATATTATGCGATCTTTAGTGAGGATTAGAGAGTTTAAAATGAGAGGACAGCAAGCAGTATAGGCATCTGATAACTTAAAAGCAATTGTCTTTAAAGACAATATTAGAAACTAGAATATTTTATATCAACAACAATAACAAACACTTTCCTCTTCTTAAGCCAATGTGAATTATGAATCTTTTTTGTTTCTGTGTTTATCATTTGTTTTTAATACAATAAATTAAAGACAACTATATAAGACTTAATAAAATAACAGTGTATTTGGTACAAAGACAAGAGAAATTTTCAAAGATATTGGTTGCAGTTGATGGCTCAGAAACATCAATTAACGCAGCAGGTTATGCGATTGCAATGGCAAAAAAAGATAACGCTCAGTTAATTGCGTTAACTGTAATAGTGAAAGAAAATGATAAGGTTGAAGCTCAGCAATGGTTTGATAAGATTGGAAAGAAAGCTCAAGAAAATAATATTCAATTAAAAACAGAAATCATTGATATTCCAATGTCAGTGGAAGGTGCCATATTAAACTATGCTGAAAGTGAAAATGTTGATTTGATTGTAATTGGTACAAGGGGAAGATCAGGCATTACAAGAATGTTGCTTGGAAGTGTTGCTTCTGAAGTAGTAACTTATGCAACATGTCCTGTAATGGTAGTAAAGTGAAATATAGCAATTACTTGCCTTTTTAGGTTCTAAAAGCCGTCTAGAGGAATGTCATTAATAATCTGGGACAAGGATAAACTACTACTGCTGCTGCTATTATTATTTGGTTGATTGTGGGGCAAATTAATGTAAATGTAGCTTCCCTATCTTTCTCTTTTTTCATGTACAGTTGCAACAACTTAGTTGTTATTAATATATAGCTACAGATTCTAAAAAAGAATTAAGAATTGCTGTGAATAAACTTTCTAATTATCTCTTTCATTTTTGGAGTCATATTCTCTGCTTTCATACCATGTTGTTTCATGGCGTGTTCTGTAATATTTCTTATAACTTCTTCTTCCGTCCCCGCTTTGACAACATGATTACAATCAAATCCTACATCTTTACATGATAATATTAGCATATGTCTTCTTTGTTAATAGGTTGTGTATAAGGACACGGTTGAAAACTTCTGTGTTTTTAGTTTTCTTCTTATTCTTGCATCGTGGGCTTTTATTCTTAAGCTTACTCCACAACATGGACACCTTGTACTATTCCATCTTATAAAAACCTCACATTGTGTACACCGTTTGAGACCATCTTCATAATAGCTGCTCTGGTATGACTTTTTAGCTCTATAGTGTATACAAATATTTTTGCATGACATTTTATGTACACACTATTTCAAGTCGTATCTTTTTTTTAGATGTTTATAGTGTATTAGTTATTCTATTTCAAAATACTGAAAGCCATCTCGCATGACGATTCGATATATTTCTATTGTATTTACAGAAGAAGAAGAAGATGATTTACTATATAGTTTAGAATTTGATTTTAATGATGATTCAATTCTTTGTAATTTTAGCCTTTTTCTATTGGTGCTGGACATCTAATAGAATCAACCTTTTTCTTTATTTATTTATGCCATCTTGCTGCTTATGATAAACCTAGTTTTCACTTGCTTAAAAATACATGGTGGTATTGACTTATCTTTGATTCTGCAGGCTGTAAAGTGCCACGCTCCTTCAAGTGCTAGATAGCTAATTGCAAATCCGAGTGTTACGTATGCGACTAGATGCAGATTTTCTAACATACTAATAATATATCCTGATTTGTTTTATATAAAGTTCTTTATGAATAAGTTAAACAAATAGATAGATAAATAGAGAGAAACTTAATAGTTGTTAAGCATAACTGCATACTATCAAGACTTTGCTTATCAACTGTAAACACGTATTTTGTTCTATGGTAATATAATATTAATATAAT
>JAJNBK010000324.1 GCA_021155845.1 Nitrososphaeraceae archaeon | reverse complement strand
AAAGAGGGAATAATAAAATTTGTCGTTGCTAATATACTATTTATTAATATTATTATAACAAAAATAAAGACAAGAGGGAGTCTGTTGTTATGTCTACTGGTGGAGAACTTATCAAAGTTCATTTCAGAAATACTACAGACCTATATTCAGAATAACGAATAATAAAGTTTGTATTCATCTTTTATTTTATAGCAATATCTATATTATAATAATGCCCTAGATTAGGCCATTCTATTAATTTGATTAAGAAGCAATAATTGTTTTCAAATTCTCAACGAAACTATATTACACTTCTCAGAAATACCCGATCGATCTTGCGTGTATAATAATGAGACCATATATATATATATATATATATATATATATTGATCGCCCTGAACCATTTTCAATTTGTGCTTTTGTTTTACTTTTTTCACCTGATGCCGCATCTTTTACAATCTTATTTTTACCACTTAATACTAATGGTTTCATAGGTTCTTCTAGTAATTAGATAGAAACAGCCAAATAATAACCGGATTTTGTTGTTTTTGAATTATTCATAAGTAAGGCTGAATACTTGCCTAGAATTATGATTAAAACAACATTGTAATGAACTTTTATAATAGGAAATCATACAATTGATTACAGGCATGCAATGTATTAAATGGCCTGCAAAAATTATTGTTAGAAACAGTGAAGATAGTAAATGAAAAGGATTTTTCTTGATAACTTAATACAGATAGTTAAACCGATAGAATAATACTGATCTTAACGGATATTTGTTGGAATACATGGATTTCCAACTTTAATATTTTTGCCCCATATAATATCTCTACCTGATGTTTGTACATGTATGCCTGATTAAATTAACCAACAAAGCTTATTGAGAGATGCAATACCTGAATTAATGAGTATTAGAAATGGATAATGATAAATTTATTCTCAATTAATAAAGTGCATATTGTGCCATATATTATGCTGATGATACAAAATAAACTAATGTAATGAAAGAATTTATTTTGGTGTCAAATCATGCATGGACCATCGCAAATGCAATTGTAGGAAGTTAGAAAAAGAATTAAGAGATAATTTACAGGACGCCAAGTAACAATTGTAACAACAACATTTAGACAAGACAGGAGAGAAACAAAAAGATTCACCGATTGTACCAATAGCAGTGAATACAAATAAAAGAAAACTGTGGGAACAAATCGTGTTACCCGAACATTAGAAACTCATGAAAAACTCGTCATTGCTGAAAATTAGTATTAAACAAAGCTGAAGAGGATATAATTTTAAAATGCAGAGATAACATGAATAAAATGCTTGTACAAAACGTCAGATAATATACTTGTCTGATGCTATCTCATACCAAGATAAACATGCAGAAAGGAGATTCTGTGGCGAGAAGGCTTAAGTTTGCTGTTCCCTTTTCATACAGATATTGCTCAAGTTAGAACCGATGGCAAAAAAACATGGTCGTAATCTTTATAGTCATAAGGAACATCCGAAATTAACACATAATGCCTTATATTCCTATGAATTTTTTAGAATGAACTTTTTCTCTACAATACTTGTTTCAAAACTTAAATAATATAATTGTCAACTACATGTCTTTCAAAATCGTCTCTAATGCTTGTGCTACTTGTCCTATTTTTAGACTTTCACTATTATTCTTTATTATACCCGCTGCTGCATAATTATGGCCTCCACCATCTAATCTTCGACCAATAACATCACATTTTATATCTGAGCCTGGCTTTCTCCTTATACTTACTTTTCCATCTGGAGCAAATAAAATCACAAGACTTACCTCTGGTTTCTCTAGAAATATCTTTTCCGACAAAATGCTTTTTGATATTATTCTTGGTGACTCTGTGATGGCTACTTTGTGATTATAGATATTATATATTGTGAGCGATTTCATTGCAGATGATATGGCAGATTCCCTTACTGGAAGGTATTGGTATTCAAAGTCCTCTTGCAACTCCTCATCCCAAAATACACCTTTTGAGGCTTTATTTACTATAGACTGCAATTTTGGATAAGGATTAATTAGGCTACGATAATAGCTAATAAGCTCAGGAAGTGGTGGTAACTTATGTACTGCAGGCAAACGAAAATCAACATTATGTGCGAATTTAGCTATCTTTTCGCATGTTCTTCTATTTTTTGCAAATCTTTCATAAACTAATTCTGCCGTGCATTTCATTTCGTCTTTTGATAAAATCAAAGATGCAAACGACTGCGCTCTTCTTTTTATTTCCTCAGACCAAACATGATGATCTAGCCATACGAAATCCCATCCATAATTTCTGTTGGCAGCTCTTTCCATGTTTTTTTGTCCGTAGTTTGTAAGAAAAACTAAAGTATCTGGGAAGGCATTCTTTAGAATTGCACCCGAAAACAATCCATCTACATCTTGTTCATGTGTCAAAGATAAAATTCTTTTAGTATTGGTCATTATTCTTCTTTTTTTCTTTTATCTCTACACTACACTATATAATAAATGATAATTACGATACGAGAACCATAAATATAATTATTAAGGAAATCATAATGAAATTTATTTTTCTAGTCATAATGATAAGATCGTTGCAGTCAATTTTCCTTTTAGATTACCGACTATATTATATAGTAGGGGGTTTTTCTCAGTTGTAATATAAGAATTGAATGAGACGAAAATAGTTTTGATATCTGCCTTTTATTGGACAAAATAAGGTTAGCATTTACATATAAGAGAAATTGATTATTTCAATTTTTTTTGCTTACGCAATTAGTTACTATAGAGTATATTTCAGAGGAAGCTCTGTCTATTATTTTTTCCACAGAGTTATTATCATATAAAACGTCAAAGAATTTCAATAGCCACCATCCGTTTCATCATATTATTCTATTATTCTAAAATGAATGATGTATTGTGACAGTTAGGAATGACAACAATGAGACAACTTTTAATGTTGTGAGGTTAGAAATTATATTAGGCATTATCCCGAATTGAGAAATAACAACTTTATTAAATACTAAAAAATAACATAACACGCTCAAGTTTTTATAATCTTCATGACTTCATTCTCCATTAAATTTACCTTTTTGGTTCTTTTAGTTATAGTTAAATATGGCATTTTATCTTGCTTACCGTATATATGAAACTATCGTCATTTTCAACAATAGCAATGATTGCTGGCGTATCTCTAATTGCTGC
>JAJNBK010000323.1 GCA_021155845.1 Nitrososphaeraceae archaeon | reverse complement strand
TTTGGCAAATACTTCATATTTTATTATCATTTCTTCCATCATACTTGTGAGATAACCTGAAAAACTTGTAATACCTTTTAATTCGAGTTCTTTTTTACTTCTTATGTAAACATCAAAAAATTTATTATAAACATTTTCACTTACCGTAATGGATTTGAAGCCTGCCTTTGGCATAATAGAGTACGGTAATGGACGGAATAATATAAGATTTATCCTTATTAGATTGTCATTATCGAGATGCTGATGCCATATAAAATTTTAAACGAAAATATATTAAAATCGCATCGGAAGAATATCTAGAATATGTCAGATACAACTGTCCTTAAATCTATCTTATAGTCTTCTATATTTTTTAATTAATATTTAGATTTTCTTAATTCCTAATGGAACCCGCTGAACAACAAATGCCATCAACAAAAAATTCAAAAGATATGAATAATGTATCTTATTGCGAGCAGTGTAACAGCGACACCGTTATTTTCGACATGGTTTCTAGTGAATATGTATGCAGCTCCTGTGGTTGCGTTGCAAATGCTGAAATCTTTACCAGTGATCACAATAGCAGTTATTCGTCTCACTCTACATATAGTGATAGATTAAGGACAGGTATGCCAGAATCTCTTGCAATACATCATAAGGGTTTATCTACATTAATCGGAATTGGCGATACTGATGCCAGAGGAAAGGCTCTCGAGCCTGCTCAAAGAACCAAAATCCAAAGATTAAGAACGTGGAACAATAGATCACAACTTAATGACTCAATTTCCAGAAACTTAGAGAAGGCTCTTAAATTTCTCAATAACTTTGGAGATAAGCTGTATCTCAGTCAGGCTGTAATGGAGAGTGCTGCATATATTTATCGAAAAGCTGCTATAAAAAAACTTGCAAAGGGCAGATCGACTCTTGGATTGGTCGGAGCTGCACTTTATGCTGCCTGCAGAGAGACAGCAACGCCAAAAACAATTTCAGATGTAGCAGCGGTTTGTAATTTATCCAGCAAAGACGTAATGTCTCATTACAAGTTGATTCTCAGAGAGCTTTCTTTACAAATGCCTGTTCTTCATGGACCCGATTATGTTACTCTTATAGCAAATAGATTAGATTTAAGTGAAAAAACAAAACGTGAAGCTTTGAAAATTTATTCTCACGTACAGCAAAATAGAATTTCAATAGGCAAAAATCCAAGGGCACTTGCAGGCGCCGTGATATATATAGCTGCACAGAATTGCAACGAATTTCTGAGGCAGGTAGAGATCTGCCAGGTAGCTGATATATCCACTGTATCGTTGAGAAAGCGTTGCAAGGAAATAAAAGAAACTCTGGAAATTTGACTTAAGTAAATTTTGTGATATAAGGTATTAAATCTGTGCCTTTGCAAATTGATTGCCATTGTTGGCTTGTGACAGATAGGTAAGCCGCCTCGAAAGATGGATACGCCTCTTTACAAGAGAATAGAGTCACAACTAAGCCATCATGATCAATCTTGAAGCCCCTGCAAGGCTCGTGTCCTCTTATTATCATTTTAGCATCAGTTAATCTTAACCAACTTTTAGAAATATTAATTCCAAAGTGTCTTCCAATACCTCTTCTAGAGGGCTCCCATTCTTTATGATCTTTGATGTGCTGTCGTGGATCATTCCATAGAATTTCCTCCATCCACCCGTCATGAATATTTTGCTCTGCGGTAGCAATGGAATTTTTAAAATGTGTCGCTAGCCCTGTACATTGTGTAGGAACTCCACCATGGACAATAAGTGCCTGACTTTGTATCAAAGTTGAGAGGATCAATAGTCGAAAAAATGGTAGTATTCTGTTAATGTAAATTTGTTTTCCCGTCTCTCCGTATCGTTTTACAATTTCAAACGGCAGATCATGTGAAGAAAATGGAAATTCGATAGGTGCTTCGTGATTTCCACGCATAAGTACAATAGAATGGGGATATTTTTGTTTTAAATAACAAATCGTATACAAAACTCCAATTGATTGACTCCCTCTGTCCACATAGTCACCCATGAATATCATTTTGTTCCTTGCAGATGCAAGAAACTTTTCATACTCTATGTCCTCCAGAATATCGAATAACGAGTTTAAATCACCGTGAATATCACCAATAATTACAACATTTTGCGGAATTTTCAAATCAGCAAATCCAGATGTGATTGATCCTTCGACGATATTACTGTATTGTCGTTCCTTATACATAATATTGGCAGCAGCATCGATAATTTTGATGAAGTCATCAGCATTTGCCATAATCGAGGATCGATATAAGCTATCCAAGTACAGTTATAGAATCCAGAGAGGTTAATAATTTTAACAATTATTGGTAAGCTTACAAGGAGATAATGGCATAGGAATAGAAAAGAGATAGAAACTCCTTTTTGGCTATTTGTTCTTTGGAAAACATAATAATTGAAAAATTTGATTAAAGCCGTTACATCTACATGATGTATCTATTTTAGAGATATAGAAATGTTCTATGTTCTTTTTGGATTAAAAAGTATGTTTAGCATTAAAAGCAATGGATCGTGAGATACTTTCGGTTATAATTGCC
>JAJNBK010000322.1 GCA_021155845.1 Nitrososphaeraceae archaeon | reverse complement strand
ACAATTCCTTGGCTCTCTAGAACTTCTGGAATTTTATAAATAGAGGGCGCATCATGACTAGAAATAACAGACTCTTCCTTAATACTGGCAAAAAGTGAAATTTTGCGCCTAGCCTCTAAAGTAAGAGGGTTTTTACATCTAACAGCCAGAATATCAGGCTGGATGCCAATTCTTCGTAATTCCTGAACACTATGTTGAGTAGGTTTCGTTTTTTGCTCACCTACTACCTCCAATTCAGGAGCGAGTGTAACATGAATAAATAATGTATTAGAAACGCCATCAAGTTCCATTTGCCTTAATGCTTCTAGAAACGGAAGACTTTCAATATCGCCTACAGTACCGCCACATTCTACAACCATCACATCTAGATATTCGTCAAAGGCAATTTTTAGTAATTGATTTTTGATAGCATCTGTAATATGTGGTATGATCTGAACGCATTGGCCAAGATATTTTCCTTCTCTCTCACAATGAATGACGTCAAGATATACTCTTCCTGTGGTAATATTATGATCTTTAGTAACAGCAATATTGAGAAAACGTTCATAATTTCCTATATCCATATCGCATTCTCCGCCGTCCTCGGTTACGAAAACTTCTCCATGAGCAATAGGATTCATTGTTCCTGCGTCATAGTTTAGATAAGGATCAATCTTTACACAGGATACTTTCAAACCGGCTAATTGCAGCAATTTGGCTATCGATGATGTGATTACACCCTTTCCTAGGCCAGACATAACACCTCCTGTGATAAAAATAAACTTTGGACTTAATCTTCTTGGTCGCGCTTTAGACAGCACATTGCATTTTAACAGATCACCTTTTTATTCTTTTTTTATAACTAGCGTTACCAGAGCAAACGGACATAGGTTATTGAAAGACCCAGCCCCTGGACTTTTTGGTTTTCCTTTGTATCATTATGTGTTTTACATATTATTTTATTTGTTAGTATTACACTCTACTCAAATAATAACAAACAGTAGATAGTCAGATCAGCGAGAAGAAATCAGGATAGACAATCTTGACAGAACATATATCGTACTAAATATTCTACTAAAGAATTATGGGCTTTTCAATAAGTCCATTTTCAATAGTATAATACTATGTTTCAAGTAAAGCATGGAATATAAAAAAATATTCTTAATAGTACAATAACAGCTTTTGATTAACCCGCATATTGTCCCTTAAAACCGAGTATCTTTATAGTGAAAGAATCGACGTGCATTCAGGAATCAAGCACATTTTGCATTCTTCATTCTTTCAGCTGGCTTGAGATATCAGGATGGTCGTCGACACTCATCTCATCTACTCTCATACTAATCTTATACCATTTGTCATTGTGTTTGAAAATATTCGTAGAGGCTTTCTTATTGCTTGTAGAGCCATAACCTCCAATCCTCTCACTTAATCTTGATCTCAATTTATCTACTTGATATTGTGCAATCATAAGATTACCTATGATATTTTCCAGCTCAATATCTCTTTGTTCTTCCAAGTTTGGAATATGATTGTTATTACTATTCTTTCTGTTATTATTAATCTGCATTTTCAATATACATCCTATTTCCTATTCTATAATGAATTTGCTCAATATAGTATGCCTTATCCACAACAGGAGACGATAAGTTCGCTCCACATACGGGAACTCCCTCTTCTTTTTCTTCTTGCTCTTCAACCAGTATGCTCATAACAACATTGATATTGCTAACATCAAATAATAATGAGATAGAAAAAAAGTTAGAGAAGATAATATAATATGATACAATAAAACCCGATTAGTTGTTTATACATACCCGATTTATTTTAGGTCGCGTTTATCAGAAGCCAAATTCAGGATCAGTAGAGGTAACATAGGATTTTAGAATATTCTAATAGGTCGATTTATGACTGGATATAATCTGTTATTTTGCTGTTTGTCGTTTGTTCGATCAATATATCTTCTCTGATTTAGTATCTCCCATTCCATTATTAATTAAAAGCCTTACAAGTCCTCTTTTCGAGATGTTAAACAGTCCATTTGTAACTAACCTGTCAAATACGGAAAGTACTTCAAAACTGTCATCTTTCCCGGTATAACCAATTATGGTAGTTGGAAGCAATCGCAATGTTCTGTTCAATTTTGTGTTCCTAGAATGACGTTCGTCCAAAACAAGTACAGATCTTCCAAAAGTTAGAATTGCATTGAGGATCTGATGGGGTAAGCGTTCATCTAGAACATCGTTATCAGATTTGATCTCAATTGGATAAAACCGAATCCAATCTATTCTGCATTTTTCTTTTACTGAAAACTGTTTTAAAAGGCTGTCTCTCATCAATAAATTGTAATAGTTATCAAATGTTTCATTTGAATGGTATTTTATAGTAGAATCATAGCGCTTCTCAATTATTGCAATCACAAGGTCAAAGTTTCTAAAATACCCCTCCTCCTTTATTTTTATCTCTCGATATATGTTGCCTGACATCTGAGGAAAGATATTGTCTTTAATATGCCCAGAAAATATAGAACTCATGAACAGTGACTTTAGATCCTTTTCTTTCACGACTAATTGACTAGTGGAGGGATTATTTAATTTCTAATATATAAGATATATCATAGACATTACCTGTAACAGATAGCTATTATCTATAGACAAGCTTTCTTCATAGTGCTCGTAAAGAGATCTAATTCTTGTAGCATTTTTTTCTTGTTTTTAATATCTTTTATCTTCTCTATGATTGCACTTCCAACTATTACAGCATCAGCGCCTGCATTAACCATGAATTTCGCATGAGAAGGGTTACTTATACCAAAGCCAACAGCCACCGGTAAGCGTGAAGCTACAACTCGCTTAATATTCTTTATAGCATATGATGTAGAATCTTCAAATGATTCGCGGACTCCTGTGACTCCGTATACAGATACCATATATACAAATCCTGAACATTTAGATACAATATATTCAAGTCTAGTCGGGGTTGTATCTGGAGAAGCCAAAAATATTGATACAAGGCCAAGTTTCGCTGCTTCTGTTGTGTAAGAATCAGCTTCTTCCATAGCCATATCAGGTAAAATAAATCCGTCAATTCCGCAATTCCTTGATTTTAACATAAATTCACGAAGACCTCTTCTCAATACAATATTTGAATACGTCATTGCGATAATCGGAATATCAGGGAATTTCTTTCGAATGTTTTTTGATATTCTCAAACACAGATCAGGTGTGACTCCGTTTAATAGGGAATGATAAGACGCTTCTTGAATAATTGGTCCGTCTGCAATAGGATCAGAATATGGAATTCCGATTTCTATCATATCAGCTCCGCCATTTATCAAAGTGTAGGCTATTTCTTCTGTAGT
>JAJNBK010000005.1 GCA_021155845.1 Nitrososphaeraceae archaeon | reverse complement strand
AATAGTCTAATGCTTCTACTTCAATTCCATTTGATGCAAAAAATGTTGTATCTCTACCATGGCCTGCTCCTAGCTCCAATACTTTAGTTGCATTGTTAGCTTTCATATGATTAAAACAAAGTAAGGCAAAGTTGCTAGGCTGCTCTCCAAAGAAAGTGCTGTCTGATTTGTAGACTTTATTCCAGACCTCACTCATTGCTATTGGTACTATCCTTCGTTTCCTTTATCCATTGTTTTTTTCAGCTACTATTAGTATAGTATGTCTGCTATTGCTGGGGCGATATATTATATATTTCCACTTAAGGAATATGTGAGTAGTTGTCTGTCTTTCCCCTCTCATTCTCTGCTTGGTATTCCAATTCTTATAACCTACTTGATAGGTCCAGCTCATATATTGAATGAATCAGATGTAGCACCAGCATCAGAAGTATCAGCGTTAAAAGCACTTCAGGACATACTGCATAATAGAATCATACAGAAGAAAGGAGAGATTCATGAGTGTCAGAACAGAGCATATACAGACAATCTATGGGGAGAGATAGAAACACTACATTGGGTGTCAGCGCAGATACTAACGCTTAAAAGAGAATATACAACTCTAAAACAGAAGGAGTTTAAACAGATGGAACAGGATCTAATTAGGATGAACAGATGACAAGCATTACTCAGTATTATGATATTCTTCTTTTTAATTAAAGCACGATAAAGTTGAGAAAATAAATTGAAGTCAATTAAATCGGAAATACAATTTGCTATCTTAGGAAGCAAACAACAGACAATGCTAAAACCATTTGTATATTTGAATTGTATACTTTTTTATGATCCTTCGTTTTAGGAAGATTATTGATTATTGCTTTGTCATCACTACGTACAATCTATCAGGATTATCTCTACTGCCTAAACCATTAACGGCTATATTATCTATTGAGTAACCAAATTCTTGTTCCAACATCTCTATAACTTTCCATACGACAGGATTATATTCTAGGTCATCTGCAGAAGCACCTGACTCATCTGCTGATAGACTAGTATTACTAATAGGATTAAGATAATGTGGAATTAAGATATCACCACGTAATACAACAAGCATATTACTTTGATAAACAACGTTTGCAACAAGTGAAGCGTGTTCACCTATCTTTTCATCGATATAGACTTCAAGATCGTCGGGAAGTGGTTTTTGTGCGAATGCTATTCCAGCAGATGTCAACGTAAATAGTATCGCTAAAGATAGTATTATAATCCTCATGGTGTTCCACCCGGTAACATAACATAATGGTTCATGTCATTGCCCTGGTAATACACATTTATAGAAAATGGGCTTGTGTCTTGTGATGGAAGTGGTGTCATGTCTGACTTTCTAATATTTACAACGATAAAATAGGTTATCATTATAGGATCTTCTTCACGGCTAGCATTTTCTTTGATTGTCTAGTTATGTAATTTAAAGATTGGATTGATTGGATTGATTGTTATAATCAATTAGTTGTTGTCTACTTTCATAATAATATTATCTTTAATTTCCTCCGCCTTGCCCACACAGATATGAATAACGTAATAATTCTGGGTACAGCAGTACCAATGCGCCACCTGCAAAACATGCTAATACACGCACTCCTTCAGCAGTCAAGCCATACCCGTCTCGTGTAACTAGTGTATCACATGGCTCAATAATAGATCTGTCAAAATCATTACATATCTGCCTCCAGTTAATGCCAATACGTAGAAACCCAGGTAGTTGTGGTGGTGGTGGTGGTGGTAAAATGTTATTATTATTACCTCGAATCCCAGGAACTGTAAGGGAGATATATTCAGGTTCTTTCTCTGGGCCATTTGTTCCAGTAATACAACGTGATTGTCCTCCTGTGTTCAAATTAGTGACACATGCCGTGAATGTCCCACCAACTTCAACCATTCCTGGGCTAAAGATCCAAGGCCCTGATCTGACTGGATTATTAGTATATTGCGACAAATTAATTGTCCTACAACCTAGATCTTGAGCAATGAGTGAACACACAGTTCGGCATAACCTCTTCCATTGTGATATAGATCTACAAACACCTTGAGTCCTGCTGTACTCTCTTGTTGTTGTTCTTGTGATGCTCTTGCTTCTTGGTTGAACAATGATAATGGGGTTGTAATAGTATTTGTCATACTTATGACTGCTGTCATTAATAGTGATAATAATGCAACAACAGTTCTTCTATTATCTTTGAATGGTTTTTTATGACAAGTCTTCTTTCCAGGTTCCTTCAAAAATTGGCTAGAACTTATTCTCATTGCATTCAGCCAATTATAAAATCTATGAGCTGCTAATAAGGTTTTAGAGTAATCGTAGTAACTTCTTCTTCTTTTGGGAACGATAATACTAATGCTGCGGGGCTACAACATTAGATGACAACAGTTGTTATAGAAAGAATGAAGAGAAGGAGAAATAATCAACAAAAGAATCAAGACCCAATTATCTATTGATACATATGGTATCCTCTGCCAAATGAAAAGAAAAGAAAGACAAGAGAAGAAGAAATCAACATAATAGGAGGGTGATGCAGACATAAACTACTGATAATGGTGAGCAGGAGGGAGATTATGAAGTCAATAGCAATGAACTATCAGAATCTAATACTGGAGAAGAAGATGATGAGGATGATGATAATGGAACTGGAGCATAATAAGTATATACACATAATAAGAATAATAGTCGCTGCCTAGAGACACGACTAACCAACTAAATGTTAGTAAAAATAAATACTTTAATAGTGCTGTCATGAGTTCTACTTTATCAATAGTTTTGCTTAAGTCCTGACTTTAGGTAAATTAATGATTGAATAGTTTAGTTATGATTAATTGGTAGATTAATGGATTGATTGATAGAGAGAGATAAATAACAGAAGAGAGAAATAGACAAAGAAAAAGAGACAGACAGATAGAGAAAATGAATCAAGCGGAGTTAACTAAGGAGAAAAATAATAATATTCGTGTTATCAATTGTTATCTCAAATGGGACGATCATGCTGAGGAGAAAAGTTACTTAGAGAAGATGCACAACGAAATAATTAAGACGCCAGTTGAAGAGACCTTGGAGAGTTTGCATAAATTCGGATATTTAGGATATTTAAGAGAGGAGGTATACGATGGTGAATCCTATGTAATAAAGCATTTATTCTCTGAAGCATGGTCAGATGATACCAACGACAACAGCAGCAACAACAAAAAAGAGGGATATTGCAATATAAGTTCTGATGTACTTAAATCCAGACTACCAAAGGCTATTAAAATAACAATGGAAAGAGAGAAAGTTGAGTATAATAAAAATAAAACAACTATAATAATAGGACGAAAACAGCAGCAGAAGGTGGAACAAGAAGAAGACTATAGCCCAAGAGTAAAGTCATTGAAAGATTTCGTGCAATTGTTTGAACGAAAAGAGAAAGAGGGTAAGAATCCGAGAATTTATGTGTCTTACTAGTAATAATAATAGCAGCAGATAAGAAGAATCATTTCTATACTTTTGGTAATAGGGGTAGAAGAAAATTATATCTCACTTCTTAAAGACTTCTATCAAAATAGTACCTTGTCTATTGATCTTACTATTAACAAACTCATAATGCAAGTAACCATACGGTGGCAACCAACATCAATTCTTTTTATTGATCACTCTTTGCAGATGCATATAACTATAAAAATAGCATTTAATTTAATCATAGCAGCAACTCTTTTAGTAACAATAAATTCAATAGCAGTAGTAAATCAACAAGTACAAGTACAAGCACAAAAAGGACTAAGGTGTTGCATCGTAATAAAGTAATAAATGCAATATTGGGTATTTATAGATACCATATTCAACCGTACTATTTTCTTATTCTAAATAATATATAGACAAGTACGAAAGGTATTGCAGCTAGTATAAATGCAGGAAATCTATCTAGTATAGATGAAAGTGCAAGCAAGACCAAGAAATAATGTAATGCCAGCAGGAATCAAACAAAATATAATAAATCTATGACTTCGTATCTTGAATTTGTCCAGGTCTTTGTATGGGTATTGTAGATGGTGATAGATTACAGGCATTACAAAAAGTGAAGCTGCTATGGTGATAGAGAAAAGAGACAAAAGTAAAATTATTTTATCTCCTAAAGCAAAATCGTCAGGAGTATTTATTGATATCTCTAACAAAAAACCAAACAAAATACCTGCAAAAGTAGTTAATAATGCAGCTTCTCTTAGTATTGTATCATAGTCTTTGATGAGTCTATCTTCTTTTCTTTTTGTAGTATCATCATTATTATCAAACATGATATATGTATCGACAATAATAATAGAGTTCAATATTAACTGAGATAGAGGAGGGAGAATCGGAGCCAGGAAGAAGATACTATAGAGGATGGTGATGAGTAAGAATATCATTATAACCAGAATAGACAAAAAGGGGATTGAGGGTTAACTAATTACGATTACTACTCAAATGACATGTGTTGTTGTCGTCATTTTTTTGTTTTCAAATAATTAAATTATTAAATGAGATTTTGATTTGCTCTATATACTTTGTTTTTTAGTTAACTTACTATCACTAATTAATGGTCAAGCTGTAGATCTGTCTGGAATTACGCCAATAGCATTACTGGAGATATTTACTGTCTATATGATAGTGTGACCAAAGACGATATAATATATGGACAAGTCCACAAATTGGAGCGTAGCAAGTAATTTCATTACTGAATATTTACTTTTGTATTTAAAATCAACTATACTTCTAAAGACTCTGTACTGATTAGGATTTCAGAAATGCATAGGCATATTCGTACTCAAAGCAATAACCAAGAGAATGAATTTAGAAAGTATATTAGAATCATTAACACTAAAATAATATTATATGACTTCAGGTAAATATTTCAATAAAGGTGTAAAATCACTAGACTCTCCTGACATAGGACATGTTGTAAGAGAAACTCCTGATAAGATTATAGTATTTGGAGGAGGACATGAGAGATATGATATACCAGTTTCAGAAATTCAGCAAGTCGGTGCTAATGTTCTCATAGGTCTCAAGCTATATGATATAGTCAAAAAGTATAAAGTTCCTCGTGAAGACCCACTTCCAACTAGTCGTAAAGACCCATGGACTTCACCTGATAGTGATATAGATCTTGGAACATATGAAAAGCAGTATCCAAAATCTCTTTTTAATAAAGGAGTAAGGGCAAAGAATGAAGATCATGTGGGACATGTAATGAAAGAGAGACAGATGATAAGATAGTGGTATTTGGTGAATCCAATTATAGGTTTGATATTCCAAAATCTAAGATAATAGCAGCAGGAAGAAATGTAATTGTAGATATAGATTTTCCTGAGATATACAAATACCAGGTTGACAAAAATGCTCCGTTGCCTACAGGAGAGCCTATTAAGAAATTAAATGAAGAGGCATATCCTAAGGATTATCATGGGCCTAAAGAAGAATATAAAGAAGGTAAATCTGAATTGATATATCCAAAAGATAGAGAATAACAGCAGTTGTGTATGTGTACTAGAACGTTAAAATAATTCATTCACACTTTTCTTTAGTTGAATTGAGTTTAGAAAAAGAAAGATCATAATTGTCGTCAAAGCATCAAAAAGCACACCATTATAACTATCTTGATAGTTTAACCTTGGATTATTATTAACTAATTTGTTGTGTTTAATAAAAAGATCTTTAAATAAAATCACGCTAGAATGAGTATATTTATGAATGAAGGATCCTCGTCGTCTTCATCACTTTCTTATGAGATTATAAAAGAAAAAGAAGGAGAAAAAAGAAGTAGAATATTCAACAGAATCAACAAGCGATTTCGATTTAAGAATAAGCATTTTGTTCGTTCTAGCTATAATATGGTCAGATGTGGGGTGTGTAACTTTTGCAGGGCTGTAGTGACTTTATTTTCTTATTTTATATTTTAGCTTTTAGGTTGGATGCACATACACACCTACACACATACGTAATATCATCCACTAGCATCTATTATTATGACATAATAATACCTAGAAGGCTTCTAACAACTTAGATTAACTATAGCTCATACTATATCTGTATCCTTTTTAAAAGATGCAATAGATGAAGACTCTACTGAGTATGATAATAGAACAACGAAAGAAGATCTATATAGAGCATACAAAATATTTGCCAAGAAAAATAAATTAGCTATTGAATCTAAAGAAAACTTTGGTAAGATTGAAAAAAACAAACATTGCTTTGAGGAAGGAAGGGAGTCTTCTGCCATACTAAGAAAGACCTTTAGGAAAGGAGTAAATTGACAGAGAAATATAGTCAACTGTTAGAATCTGAACAACACACATTGGCGGATTGATTTTACTTTTTTGCCTTCAATTTTATTGGTGAATACTTTTTTTAGATCCTGACGGTTGCTCTCTTATTCCTCCTTGATCTATCTATAATCACACATAAATTAAGGCTATAATATATTGCTAAGCAGAGTAACTATCATGCTAATTTTATCATTGGAGAGGACTGATTGATTGTGAAAGAGGTGATGCAAGGAAATGGGGGCAAAGTGCTACGCTTTATTCAGGAAAAACCAGGATGTCATCTACGACTGATCAAAAGTGAACTAGGTATTTCAATAGGCTCAGTTCAATACCAGTTACTTAAACTAGAAAAAATGCAGAGGATAACTTCATCTAGACGAGGCTCGCATAAATTTTATTTTCTTCATGGAGTTTTTAAGGATAATGAAAAAAATCTGCTCCAATTTTTAAGACAAGAAACTGCAAGAGAAATACTGATGTTTATTATTGAACAGAAAAATCCTACACAGACAGATATTGTAAACAGCATTGGAATATCAGCTGCATCTGTAAACTGGCATGTCAGACACTTGATTGATTTTAAGATAATAGGGGGAGCAAAAGAAGGAAAATACACAAGATACCAACTATCTCATAGTAGTGATTCGAAATACATAGTGACATTGTTGAAGAATTATTATCCTAGTATTTGGGATAAGTGGAGTAATAGACTAGCTGAAATGTTTCTGTCATTATCTAGAGGAGAACAATAATAATAGGTGTACATCATTTTGGATCATTTCTTCTTCAGATTGACCTGATTCATACCGTAGAAGCTATAATATATGTAAGCAGTACGGTACTTTCCCTTCTTTTGTTGGCACTATCAATTTCTGCTTATAGAAATACAGGTATAAAAAAAATATTATACGCCATAGTTGCATTTGCTCTATTTGCTGCCTATTTATTTTATGAATATTTGGAAGATGTTTTTATATTCTTAAGGGAGGGATATAGTGATATAATATTACCTTCTATGATATTTGGTGTTCTAGTCTTATTCTTTTTAGCAATAGTTAGGAAAGATAATTAAAAATGAATGGTAGATTTATTTTACATATTGTCATCCCTAACTGACTATAAGCATAGAGTGATTAGAAAATAATCATGATAGATCAAGCCGTTACTGTATTGTATGTAATTAATAAAATAATTTTGTTATGACTATTCCTCCTCCTCCTCTCCTGGTGCTGGCTCAATTTGCCCGCGTATTTCTCCATCAGGATTTTGTTGTGTATGAACATTAACATATGCTCCTTCACTCTTCATAACATCGATTAAATCAGATAACTGCTTACCAGCCATTGGTCCTTCGAACTTGTCAGAAGTAATATTTCCTTTAGATAAAAGCCCACTTACTTGACCTGTTGGAGTTTCAGATTTGAATAATGTGACTACTATAGGTCCATTTTGTCCTATCTCACCAATATGGATATGAGCTGCTTTAACCGCATTGATATCTGTAACATTAACTGTATAGCTTATACTACTAGCATCCGTAGTAGGTTCAAATTCAGCACTACCTGTTGCTTTTGAATCTATGGGTGGTACTACCCCGGAAACTGATAGATTTGCAACAAATTTTTCTCTTCCTTGCGCAAATGCTGAATTAGAAAGACTAGTTGTAGCTGCTACTGCCGCCAATGTTAAAACCGTTAGTGTTGTTGCTAAAATGGCAATTAATGCCAAGAATCCTTTTGCAGACATAGTCACAATATTCTGTGCAATATAACTTATAAGATAAGCCCTCTTTTAATTCTAAAATTCATTAAATATTGGTTAACGAAGGCATCTATATATTGGTCTTTGTTATTACTATATTTATACTACTGATTGTTCTTTATTATTTTCCTTCCTGTTAGTCTCTGTTTCAAAAGATGTGGCGCGTACTACAGTTGGCGTATCCTCAAGTCTATAAATTCCTGATATTAATAAAACACACATCATCTCTCTTCATTCTTGAAATGGAAAAATAGATATCATAAAGAAGAACAACCCAGTACCTTAAAGGTAGAACTAAATCATGTTTTTTATGATAATATTTTCATGTACCGAAAAATAAATATAAACTAAGTATGTTATACCTAATCTGCTTTAATATGTATGTTAGTTGATTATTACAATAAGAGCAGTTTTTAACTTAATTAAATTATAGAACTATAAAGCATAATAAATTAGCAACAATAGATTTTTGTTTAACTTATTTACAAACGGCAGATATTTGAATTATAAGTTGTAATTTTGCCAAATTATGAACAATGTCAAATATTTTTGCCATTTATAGTAATGTATATATACATACCGATGCGTTGTCTATTTCAGAAGGTGGAGGAAAATAAATAATCACTTAGGCAATTGTACTATTCTAATAAATGCCTATAAAATGATTATTAGTTTCAATGACTTTGAATTTGTATCTCGACGGCAAAGTAGGGATTTGGAGAAAAGGCATGTCATCTGATACACGAACTCGATCTAGATATCTTGCACCTCCCGTGATTATCATACTTTTGATACTGATGTATATAGGACCTTATGCCTTTGTCTATGGAAGAACCGCCACTTGGACACTTCCAAGGATAGACGAGCGAGATTTTGATGCCTTTGATGGTGTAGAACCATCGGTGAGTCAAGTAGCCAACCTCACCAGCGTCAAGAGTGTAGAAGGAGCACAAGAGGCTACCTATTTAGTAAAGGTGGGGGTCTTGGACAGAAAGTTTCTGGATTGGATTGGTTTTCCTCTGGTATTGGAAGTGAATGATTTCAATTTCACAGCAGCAGGTATTTCCCAAGGAAAAGTTATTCTTGAGTGCAGCCATTCCGAAACTGCATTTCCCAAACCCACAGGTAGTGAACCCTGGTACATCTATCAACCATTGGTGGATAAATACGACGATTACACCCTAGATGTTTCCTGCAGAGGTGATGCTTCAGCAATTGACTCCACAACTCAGACCATGATGCCAATTACATTGAACTGGTCAATCAATACTACCTTAGTGGGAGATCGAAATGATAAAGTGCGCTCCTGGACCAATAGCCAAAGTACGGAGATCAGAGATGTACGCTCATTGTAATTTAGAGGAGAAGGAAGCGGAGGAGGAGAAGACAGGTCCATGACAGACTATGTCCGCGAAAGAGAGGCAGGAGGAAGAGGATTTCTAAGCTATTTCTATGACAAAGGCGGTGGAGGATGGTTTGGCTATCGTGGATTGTTCGCACTACTTCTTTCTAGCCCGCAGTTAGGACTATTTGCCTATTGGATAACATTTACAAGTGTAACCCTTTCTTCAGGCATGTTTTACCTGACTTTGTTGCCGGTTTTGTTAGCTATTCCACTCATCGCACTTCTTCCAGGCAAAAGCGGAATTACGCCTAAAAGACTAGCCACTTTTGCTGTCATGGCACTTATACCATACACACTTTATGATTGGGCCAGGGTTCCTATCAATCTTGCAGTTGGCGTCCCATTCTGGGATCACTGGTTTGACTGGGGGGCTAGTATATTGGGAAGTACAGGCACTCTCTTCACTTATGAAAACCTAACAGCCGGACTTGCAGCCCATATCCTGCGGGGATGGGGATTTGCCATGGCCTATTACATACTCGTGAGAAGATATACACTGTTGTCTGCTTTTGCTTTCGCTTGGGCTATGACCGTAATCTACTGGGTGGTTTTCCCAGTATGGGTCCTAACCGATGCTCTCCCGCCTTGGATATGGTGGTTCACGGCCTGGGTTTCTCATATGGTCTTCGCCCTTGGGCTTTGGGTGGCACCAAAAATACTCGAATATTATAGGAGGGCGTACTAAAATGGCTTTAGGAAACAGACAAACACAAAAGTATCAAAGAAGTTGGAAGACAACTCTCTTTGCCATTCTTGCCAGCCAGGGATTCGGACTTATGTTTGGGGCTGCTTTCTTTGGCTATGTCGTCACCAGTCAGCCGCCTTCAATATATCCTGTCTTTGGATATGGAAAGCCACCACCCATCCTGATCGAAGGGCTTAGTTCTTACCATTGGGCAATTGTAGGAGCAGTGATAGGATTTATCTTCCTATATCTTGCGCTAAGGTCTCGCAAGGAGTCTTCACTGGCTACACAGAAGCAAAAGTAGAAGAGAGAATGAATTTAGTCAATGCTAAAGGTTACTTTCTCTGACTGCTTTGAAGACGAACTTGTCACAGTCTTGCAGTCTGAATAATCCACTGAAACTTGAACACAAACATCTTTTATTTTTATTTGCTCACCAAAATTTCTTTAAACACACCTGCAGAGTCAAAAAGTCCTATGAAGGGTTTCTGTTCCTCCACTAACTGTGCGGATATCAGCTAGTGACACTGATAACGTTACCGCTAAGAGGAACTCTATAACAATGTTGGCCTCCTTTTCCGTACTCGCATATATAGAGAATAATATAAGATGATGTTTATAAATAAAACTAATAGATTAAAGTATTCATTTCGTTCCTTGATAGTGTAATCTTAAAGCTATAAATTTTTAGCCTAATTTCTGAGAAGGACTTTTTAGAAGGTTTCAAATGAAATCAGACACTAAAAATGGTATCAGGAATCAATAAGATGTTAAGTCTTATAAAGGTGAATTATTTATAGTATCGGTCAAAAATATATGAGAATCACAGAAGAAAGAAAAGAACGCATTATCGACCTTTACTATAATCAGAGAAAGACAACACGCGAAATAGCAAAGATAGAAAGGGTGTCAATTCGCGACATTTCTGCTATTAGAAAGGAAGAAGAAGCTAGACGACAGAAGAATAAAGATCAGGAGGTTTCTTCTAAAGCCTACAAGCTGTTTTCTGAAGGTAAGATGCCTGTACAAGTTGCCACCATACTAAACCTAAGAGAGCCAGAAGTAACCAAATTGTATAGAGAGTATTTGAAGCTACAGGGGTTACACAAACTCAATTTAATTTATGAAGAGATTGGAGAAGACAATATTGAGGATTTTGTAGAATTCTGGAATCATTATAAGGAAAGAGGAATGGGTCGGATGCATATGGTTAAAGCTCTTGCAATTGCTGATAAGGATTTACCATATTTAGAGGAAAAATGTGAATTGCTTAAAATTGAGAACAATGATTTAGAATCTAAAAAACAGCAGTCGAATAACGAATTACACACCTTGAATGATAAAATAGCAAGCTCCAAGGAACTACTGAAATCC
>JAJNBK010000321.1 GCA_021155845.1 Nitrososphaeraceae archaeon | reverse complement strand
CTTCCTAGACCAAATAGGGCACACTTGTTCAAAGGTTAGTTCTAAAGGTGATTCTTTCATTTGTGCTACTTCTTCTCCTTTTGACACTTGATTTTGCATCTTCAATGTATAGTCTATTACTACATATAATAATATAGCTAAAGTGTAATAATTATAAATTCGAATCAAAGTATTAATGCAACTAATATACAACAACTATTATAAATTTGCAAGGCAATAGTAGCCTGCACTTAATATATTATAAGCTATTCAGACAATAACACAAAGAGAATCACAGGTTATCTCATTTTCAAAATGTCCAGTAAATAAAGACCTATACAGATTGAATTGCAAAAAACGCTGGTAAAACAAACAGTTTACTCAAGTTATAAAACAAGCAACGGCACATAGGCAGAGGTTTAACTGGAGCAAAAGCATTAGTACGATAACACTCTAAGCAGTAGTTCTTAACGAAATTTTAGTAATGAACTAGCAATCGAACGAGATTCACAACAGCCACCAAAGAAGCTCTACTCGATAAGCTTAGATCCACAGATATTTTCAACCATATTAAGTCGATAAGGCAGATTGCTAAGATTAGGGGTTCAGTATACTGTAAAAGTTATTCATGATCAAGTATCAGCGATCCCAAAGGATGCAAATCAAATCTAATTGTATAGTATATCAATGAATCGCGACAATATGTTTATAGTACATATATATCAATTCTCTCGACGGAGATTTCTACTTGTTGAGACAGCACCTCAACTAGCAATAAATAAATTCACTGGGGGCAGTGCAAAAAAATAGGCCATATTACAGAGCGATTATCTCTTCGAACTGGTACTGGCTCAAGTAAAATAAAAGAGATAAAAGAGTATAATTCAAGATTTAAACTCATGACTACTTTTATCAAAGTAGGAGACACATGATAAATTATAGATATTATTATACCACAAAGATCACAAACCTTAAAGTCAACTTTCTGAATCATTGAACAGTCTTGTTGTGCCTGAAGCATAGGCTAACTTTGAGATCGTCAACATAGCCATAGAGAAATTAGCAAGGTGTAGTTAAGGGAGAAGCCCAAAGATAGTATTAGCGACAGCGGTGGCTCAATGTCGTCATCACTGAAAGCTTCCAAACATCGGCACTAGAACAAGAAAGGAAGGCAGAAGAATAACCTATGCCAAGAAATTTATCAACACTATCAAAGCAGAAACTATGATTAAGGCTCAAGAAAATGATGAAGACTTGACAAGCAGAGACTCAAGACAAGAATATGAATTTAGGTGAGTCACGATTGAAAAAAAAGATTTCAGATGATAGTGGTAATGGAGTATTAATAATGAGATGGCAATCCAGAAGAGATGAGATGATCGTAGATAGCAACTACATTGTCTAAAGCAGATATTACTAACCATATGATGGACATAAAATATCTAGAGCAGATCTGGTGGAGGAGACAATCGTGGAGATGATCTTACCGAGCGGCGGAGGCGGACATATTAGAATAAGCCTAATTTAATGGCAAATATAAAAATAGCAAGAAATCATAACTAGAATATCTTACTTTATGAGCGACAGATTCTCTTTAGTATAATTTATCAATCTAACTATATCCGATGTTATCCAAATGTGTGTAATGTCAGATATATTAAGAGAAGATGAAGTAAGGGAGGTAGTCAATAAAGGCCAAGAAGGTAAAAAGAGAGCAGGAAACAAAATTGTCAATTCAGACAGAAATATAACCGCCGAATATCAAAAAGAAACAAGCAAGGAGAAAATATTGGAATAAACTTTCTAAATAAAGAGGTATACGTGTATAGATAAATAGAGATATCTATATTAGCTATTCTATTAATTTTCGTATTTAATTATTAGCGGGTAGTGTGGAGATCAGTTTGATGAAATAACGTTCGATATGATCAAATTAGTCTTATTATAGCAAATCCAATTATAAATCCTAAAACAGCACCAAATGTTGGCAGCCATTTTCTTTCCTTATGAGCCTTTGGTATCATATCATAATGCAACATATAGAATATACCTCCTGCCGATAAAGCAAGTGTTAATCCAATAACATATGTCATTCCTTGTAAATAGAATAAACCAACTAAACCAAGAATAATTGGAATTATTGATACTATTCCTATAGCAATGAGCGCTTTTTTGCTGTTACTAAATGCTGTCTTTCCAGATCTCATTTCACGATAAGATGCAATACCTTCAGGGACATTCTGGATTCCAATCAAGATAGCAATGGCGAGACCAGGACCTGCCGCAATCGAAGCACCAATGGCAAGTGATTCAGGAATTGAATCTAATCCAATTCCTAGAAGGATACCAGCTCCACCACCTCGGCGCTCTGCAATTACGTCTGCTATAGTAAATATTATTGAACCACCTATAAAAGACAATAATGTCAATGTGATTCCAATGATCTTTTCAGCTTCAACGACCATTTCAAAGATGGCGGCAGAGATAAGGATTCCTGCACCAAATGCAGTTAAAAATAATATTTGTTGATCACCGAATTTTTTATACTTTGAAATCAAAGCACCAAGAAATGATGTTCCACCAGCAAAAGAGAGTAAAGCGATTACTCTAAGAATATCTAGAACTTCAAGAGACATATATTGGTTCAAGGAATTGTATTTAATAACTATTGCAGTTACGCTTTATGATGCTAATTTAAAGCATATAATTTAAAGCATATATAATAACAATCATAACCAAGATTGCTTCTTTTGAAATTATAAAAAGAATGATGGATAGTTTCAAAGATTCAAATTTTACTATTTTATGAACATATTTGGAGTCATATCTAAGACAACCTTCATTTCTTTGCATAATTGTGAAATTTGCTATTATAACTGCAGAAGGTAAAGAGCGATAGCAAGAGCAATTCACACAATACTAGTGAGCTCTCCTAGTTGGGAAATTAGTGGAGATGTGGATACTACAATAGCAACTAACTATAACTCAAAGCAATAACGTAGACAATCAATCACGCAATCTGTGCTTTTGAACATCTATTGTGTAATAGTCGTTGCCAGTGTATTAATTACAATAAACATTAGAGAGTATACACATTCTTGTTTATATTCTGCTATACAAGATGTTCTGAATTGGAGATAGTTTCATGAAAGTTTTTCTTAGAATACATACATCTTGTATAATGCAGTTAATCGTTATCGTCTCTTAAACATGATAATATTTATGATCAGTCTAGAAATTAGATTTAGATCATTTTCGATTTAAATCGAGTTTAACTTTAGAGAATGGGCAGCGCTCTTTGGAATACCATTGGGAAAAAGTAGAAGCCATGATAAAATATCTCATAGGGTATATTCAAATATCTCATAAATTTTATATAGTCAATCAAATTGAAATCAAGTTATTGAGTGTAATTAAATTAAACCTGTAAATGATCCGATGCTAGAATCAGAATATCTGGTATGTTCTAATAAATATATAAAATCAAGTTCTAAAGACTTGGCATTTAACTCTTCAATATGATCCTGCTCCGGCAATTCTATTGTTTAACTCATTAACTTATGATTTTGTTCCTTTATGTATTTCTTGTAATTTTGGTAAATTTCACTACTAACTATTAGGCTGTAGTCGAGACAAATCAATCACTCAGCTTGAAGCAACTATGCCGATATATGTCATATTCTTCGGTGTAATAAGAAACGTATTGGTTATCTAACTTTATCTATTGTCAAAAGGATAAAATATGTAAATATATTTGGCATCTACTATTTTCTTTGTATCTCTATTTGAAATTCGAGGGAGAGTGAGGTATACAATACAATAACGTGGATATGTGGTTCAGATCAATCAAAAAGACATGATGCTTAGTCTGCATTGGTTAATTTCCATTTCTTATCTATACAATATAAAAGTTCAAACAAATAAAAAACTCAAACCTATTATAATAGTTTCTGTATAAATAAATATAGAAGAAACTGTCATATGAGCGAATTTGCATTTTTCCGGTTCGTT
>JAJNBK010000320.1 GCA_021155845.1 Nitrososphaeraceae archaeon | reverse complement strand
CAAAGCCAAACTGCCTGTCAATAAACCACCAATTACTTCTACAGCAATATATGATGAGATAAGTAAAAGTACTATTTTGAGTCTAGTTATTTGCTGAGAGGACAATTTCTGGTGATCTATATTAGCAGTTATTAATCCTACAAATACATTGTGTACGAGTAGAAATTGCTTTATATTATAAACTGATTGTCAAGTATATGTTATATCGATATAGGAAAAGATGATGATGGCAGTTTTTTCTGTCTAAAAATTAATTTCAAAGTTGTTATGATTTAAAGTATTTCTATATCTTAAACAAACCGCCACTTTTGACCAGTTCTACCTATTGTGGGTGACATTTATCTTGCTAATGAATCTTATTCTGGAGATTTGGTCGACCTTATCGCTATCAGAGTTAAACAAATAAACTCCTAGGTCTAAAAACCATGGATGGGATCACTTCCTGATAATGTAAAGGCAGAAACAATAAACCAAGCCCTATGAATAATGCGCTAGGAGATATAGTAACAGTTCCACGGGAAGGAGATTACATGTTGATATTATCTACGATATATTATAACAAGAACATAAAAGCAAGCGCATCTGAAATTGGAAGATCTTACAGCGATTACAAAATAGTATTGTCAGTAGAACAGTAGAATAGCCTCTATGTTTAAAGTATATTGAAGCTAAAGTAATGATGCCGCGCTATAAACAAAGATTGTTGTTATCGATATGCCAATTATCTAATATTGGAAGGTCTGTCCTTCTTCTAGCTCTCTGCCGTTTATAGGATTAACTTGATTTTGGGCTGAAGTATTAGCAGCATCTTTCGACTTCTCTTTCTTTCTATACTCTTTACAGGCGTTATTTCCATATGCTGAATGCGATTCTACATTATCTTCTGAAGCATTTGTATTACTCATATTACAATATGTATACTCCTCTAAACTATAAAGCTATATAACAGTTAGATCCATAACAGCGAACTACCTAATAATACAATAGCTGTTTATACAATCACCTTTAATTTAATTTCTTCGTAAAGTATAATCAGCAGGTATTCGCCAATATAACAAAATCCTTTCTTTAACCATGCTATTCAGAGTTTTAAAAATGAGAATACTATCTAGAGACTACTAAGAGGAGTGGTGACCAGGATGATAAACAAGGTATATATCAGCAGTAGAACATGCTTATCTAATACTCCCTTCAAATGCATAAATCTCAAACATAAAATGCTAATATGCTTGGTACATTACTTTACATAATAATTAATCATTATAGCTATAATCGTCATTGTGGCGCTACTCAGGTTCGTATTCCAGTTATTCCTCATAGGTCCAGCAGGAATCGAAACTCTGGATCATGAAATCTTTAACAGACTTATTTTCTCCTTGGAGCTGTCGCATCAAGAAGCTACCATATGAGATGCCCAATACCAGATCAGGAAAAGAGAATATTTTTCAGTGTCAGAAGTTCCACTTCTAATGCAACATAGAATCGTGAAGTTAACAATAGTAACAGAAGGATTCTTCCATGAGACGGGTATTGTATTGCTACTAATCCAGACCACAATGTCAATACTAATCACGAACCACAGTCGTTATTTGCAAGGGCAGTACATTATTTAATGCCTCATATTCCAAGTAAATGTAATGAGATCTTGCTGGCTATATTATGGTTGCTAACTAGTTCCTCTTGTTTTTTGCTTGCCATCCTAGACATGTCATATTATTATTAAATTTACCAGTGAGTGCTATGTTAAAGCTATTTATTATTATCGATGAAAAAATAGTTAGTAATTTATGACTTGGTACTGGCTGTTTTTCAGTCTTTGATAAGTTAATGTTACTTTTTCAAGTGCAAGCTGCAATATTAGCTGTGATTATTCTATTAGAGGTATCAACTAGTTGCAGTATCTTGAAATTTAGCATATTTTAGATAAGCTCCATTTCTGTCAAGATCAATAAATGCATCTGTAAGATTCGATTCCTCAAGATTAGCCTCTCTAAGATCCGCTTGGACAAAATTAACCTTAGATAAATTGCAGTGAGAGAAATTTGTTCCAACACAGGAAACGCCATTAAGATAGGCTCCAGAAAGATCTTTGTTAGACAAATCCTTTCCGCTGATATCTGGCCTAATAATGAGATTTTTCATCCTCCACTCATTAAAAGCAGAGATTTTTTCATCAACAAGGAGATTTATCCATTCTTTCTGACCCGAAGCAGACACATTTTTTTCAAAACACGTCGCATATATCAATTTTGCATTATCATACATAATAGGGGAAAATTTAAACTAGTTGTATCACTAGTAATATAACTAGAGTACTAACAAACTACGTAAGATGGATAAATACAAAAACAACCATCTTTATATCGTTATTATCTCTATAACCTATATTCTAATAATTTTCAACACAATAGGTTAAATTTAAAATTATGATATATATATAATTTTTCTATAAAAGAATGGATGACAATAGTTTCGTTGCCTATACTTTATATAAGTCAGAATAAATATAAATACGATACATTAACGGAGAACAATTTTCTATAAATATATAGGCAACGTTTTTACGTAAGTTATGATCTTTCATACTTTTGTGAGCAAGGGTCGGCGGCGAAATTTGATTCCTAGAATTATGGTTGTCGACGATGAGAAGGACATACTATCTATAATAAAAAGAGGTTTGGAATCGGATAATATTTTCAAGGTAGATACTTTCTC
>JAJNBK010000319.1 GCA_021155845.1 Nitrososphaeraceae archaeon | reverse complement strand
GTAATTATATATAAATATGAAAGTTACCTTTCAGATAGTAGATTGCGATATGGTAAGTATGTTACTAACTATAGAAAGGTAACTATATAAGAAGATGTGGTTTTATAGTAACTATGGAAAGTAGTAGACTTACTTCCACAGCTGGTTCTAATACTGCTATCACACAAATAATAAACCCATCAAAAAATATTGAAATGAAGTGCTGTCCTATTAATTACACATTTAAATTCATTGGCAAAAAATTTACAGTTTTAATCTTAAGAAATATGATAAATGGTAAACAAAGTAGGTTTAACCAGTTGCTAAGCTCAATTGAAAAAAGTAATCCCAAAACTCTATCTACAAGACTCAGAGAAATGGAGAGACTTGGATTAATAAAGCGTAAGGTTTACTCTAATGAAAGACACACAAAAAGGTCTGGCTTTACAACCAATTTTAGATATGATGGCAGCATACTCTATGAAATATTGTAGTAAGGATATATTCAAAGATGCAAAGCCACGAAAATTCAAAGATATTTATAGAAGAGACATTGCTGAAATTCCTATTTAAATCATCCACCTTCATAGGTTATGTTACCATATATGCTATAATGGTATAGATGTAAGTCTATATAAAAAATGGTAATCCTTCATTGTTGATTTGTATGTGGTAATACTCTTAGCCTGTTAGTTAACTAGTCCATATATATTTAGATATTCGCTATAGTAATTCTTGTGTAAATTGATTTACTCTAATGAACACCTGTCCTGTTGCACCTATTTTTTGTCTACTCAAAAGAGGCTAAATTGAATACTTTCAAATGTATATTAGGTATATATTTTTAAGTTCATTATGCGCATGTTATATTGGTGAATATTAAAAAATAGGCAAAAGAAAAGTATTAACTGAATCTTATCTAAAGGAACTAGTATTACCTCAGCAAGGTGAGCTACTAGGTCGTGTTATCAAACTTGTAGGAGGAGATAATATTATTGTAAAGTGTACTGACGGAAAGGTAAGGACTTGTCGTATAAGAGGAAAAATTAAGCGAAGGATGTGGATAAGAGATAATGATTTAGTATTAGTTTCCCCATGGGACTTTCAATCGGATAGAGCTGATATTATATGGCGATATATTGCAGCTCATGCAGATAAACTAGAACAAGATGGTTATCTTGCTGATCTAAGGCAATTGAACAATAATGTGGTGATTAGCAGTTGAAAACTCCTATTTGTACTTTTGATGCAAAAGCTGCCATATTATGTACAAAATGTGAAACCAAACTAAGATTAGGACACTTGACCCATGCAGATGTAGACGGAGCAATAAAAATTAGCAGACTAGCAGAACGCAACCAGGATGTCAATAAATTTACCATGATACGTGCTTCTAAAGTAGATGACGATTTCATTCTAAGTCTCCGTGGTTCAGATATTAGTGTTCTGCGGTCAAATTCATCCCTAATAAAGAAGTTTGAGGATGAATTTCAGAATAAAGTTTGGTTTGTCGAGGCTGAAGCAACAGACAGAAGATTCATTGAAAACCTATTTTTTCCAGCAAAGGTTCTCACGGTCAATCTGATCTGGCTTCCAGATGGAAGCAAATCAACCAAAGTAATAATTTCAACTCGAAATAATCCTCAATTGCAATTGAATGTTGAAAAAATAAAAAAAATTGCTAAGGAAATTAGAAATATCGAATTGCTAGTAGAATTAGAACATCAAAAGTAAAATGCAAGCATGGGGCTTTTTAATAGGAGGCGGAGGATCTAGTTTGTGTTCTTCTTTGTTGCTGCCGCGGAAGCCAGAAGGCATTACAATTTAGCTTTAGAAAGTCTTATTTAAAAATATGATTTCTTGAATTGGCAGATACCATTAACACAAATATATTTTCTGCTTACATTAGTATATATCGTATTTATTAAAAAGATCCTTCGTTTGACTGACATAAATTAATACAGCCGAGAGAGAGCAAGCAGATGCCAAATAAGAACTGAATTCGTAGTAGTACCTGAGATAGAATATGTATTCTTTATTGCTTTAATATTTTATCAATCATATTACTTTCGCATTAACATTGAACTTCTACTTGTTACTCAGCATACATGATAGTTTGCTTATATCTTGTTTGAAAGCAGCTCATACCAATTTTATTGTCTCAGTCATTATTGGAAATACTGATGAGCTTCCATACATTAACGTTTAATAAATGAGAGCATAGGTGATGTTACAATTACAAATGATGATGCAACAATATTAAAAGAAATTGATGCTCAGCATCCACTAGTATATATTTACAATACCAAATAGAATCTCTAATAGGGATAAATTTTAAAAGACATGAAACGTCTACACCATTACAAATAGAAAATATTAGACTTATGTACTGATACATAAAAAAATTCACATGATGTACTATAATATATAGAGATTAGGAAACAATTATAACATATAGTTGCTAATAATTGGGGTAACACAAGGTTGATTAACCAACATTATAGCGAAACTACAGATGGAAATAAGGTAAGCTTAAGTAAATTGGAGATGAGCATTTTAGAATGCATAAAGAGCAAATTGGTCTTGATATTTCAATAATTTCTCCAATAATTACCGATTTAATGTTTAAAAGTTATATCGAAAGGATACACAGAAAAAGAATGTTGTTTTCCTCAAGAGAATACTTTTATATTACCATGGAAGGACTGATGGCATTAGAAGAAGCTAAAAGTACTGGCCGACCATGGAATCAACTAATTTCTATCATAAAAGAGACACTAGAGAGAAAACTTGTTGAACTTTCTAACGATCTGCCCTTGACAGTTAGTGCTATAAAAGCAATATATGGAGTATTAAAATTTGTTTTCAGATGAAAGAAATTTGGACAAGCCATTAACCTCAGCTCAAATACTAATATTAAAAGATGCCGCCATTTTTACATATATCACATAT